>JAEZQS010000189.1 GCA_023412995.1 Pseudomonadota bacterium | reverse complement strand
TCGTCGGCAGCGTCAGATGTGGTATAAGAGACAGGCCGTCGGCACCGCGTTGCACTTCCCGCAGCAGGCGCAGGTCCATCCGCTGCGTTACCTTTACGGCCTGGCGGCCGCCTGCGTACGCGAGGGCGTGCGCATCCACACGCACACCCACGCCGATGCCGTCGTCGGCGGCAGCGGAGCACATGTCGGCTGCGGCAACCTGCGCGTTTCCTGCGATGCCATCGTGGTCGCCACCAACACGCCGGTGAACGATCGCGTCGCCATCCACACCAAGCAGGCGCCGTACCGCACCTACGTGATCGCGATGCCCATCGCACCGGACGCGTTCAAGCCGTGCCTGCTGTGGGAAACGGGCGATCCGTACCACTATGTCCGGTGCTGGCGCGATGACGGCGGCGACACCTGGCTCATCGTCGGCGGCGAAGACCACAAGACCGGCCAGCCGGGAGACGGGGCGGTGGACCGGTTCGCCCGCCTGCGCGAATGGACCCGCGACCGCCTCGGCATCGATGCGCCCATCGGCTACACCTGGTCCGGCCAGGTGCAGGAACCGCATGACGGCCTCGGCTTCATCGGCCGCAACCCCTCCGACGAGGACAACGTCTTTGTCGTGACCGGCGATTCCGGCAATGGCATGACGCACGGAACCCTCGCGGCCCTGCTGCTGGCGGACCTCATCGAAGGCCGCGGCAACCCGTGGGCAGATCTCTATTCGCCCTCGCGCCCGCTGCTGCGTGCCGCGCCGGAGTACCTGCGCGCGAACGCCAATGTCGCCCTGCAGTACGCCGACCTCGTCACCGGCGGCGAGGTCGATGGAGTCGGCGACATCGCGCCCGGCAGCGGCGCGATCATCCGCCGCGGCACCAGCAAGCACGCGGTGTATCGCGATGGGGCCGGCACGCTGCATGCCTGTTCCGCAAGCTGCCCGCACCTGGGCTGCGTGGTGCAGTGGAACGGGATCGAGAAGACGTGGGACTGCCCTTGCCACGGCTCGCGCTTCCGCGCCGAAGACGGAAGCGTGATCATGGGGCCGGCGAACCACCCGCTCGCGCCCGCGACCGGCTAATAGGCGCGCCGGGCGCGCCGGTGCCGCAGGGCACGAAGCCCTGCGGCAGCAGGGGTCAGCGCGTCAGCCTCGCCAGCAGGTAGGCGCCGGCCGCGACCGCCGCCACGGCGGCGAGCGGGCGCTCGCGGATCATCTCGCGCAGGATCTCGCCGACATCACCGGCGACGTCGCGCGTGGTGTCACGGATGCTGGTCGCGGCGTCGGCTGCCGCGGCGCGGATCTCGTCGACGCCGTCGCCGAGCCGCTCGCGTGCCTCGTCGAAATCGCGGCGCACGGAGTCGCTGCCGCTGGTGCCGCTGGTGCTGCCGCCACCCAGGGTGGAACCGGCAGGAATCGACTCGACGTCGAGGTCGTCGGACAGGCCGCTGGTACGGCCGATGGGATCGTTCATGGGGGCTACTCCGCTGGTGGAGCGCCCGACTCTACAGCGCAGGGCTTAAGCGGCGATGAGCGTGTCCTGCACGCTTCCGGTCCACCGCCATCCCGCCGGCGAAACGACGAGCCGGCGACGCTCCCCGCGCGCGTCCCTGCTTGACGCCACCGCGTCGCGCGGCTCTAATACGCGGCCCGCTGCGGCCGTCCGGCCGCACGTCTGCTGCATGCAGGGGCCGGGTAGCTCAGTTGGTAGAGCAGGGGATTGAAAATCCCCGTGTCGGCGGTTCGATTCCGTCCCCGGCCACCATTCAACCTTCCGATGGCGCCTGCCCGGCTTGCGCGAAGAAGCGCACCATCTCGCGGCTGGCGTCCGGTCCGCGTGCGGCGACGAACGAGCCGCGCGGGTCGCCGCCCGACCAGGCATGGCCGCCACCCTGCAGCACCCAGTGCTCCAGGCGCGGGCATCCGTCGGGCGTGGTCTCGATCGCGCGTGTGTAGGCGACGCCGCCGGCCGAGCCCGATTCGACCCGGCGGCGCAGCGGCGCCGTTCCCCGTGCGTGGGCAAGCACCTGCTCGCCGTTGACGGGATGGACGGTGGCATCGGCATCGCCGTGGAAGACGATCGTCGGCACGCTCCGGGCACGGGCGTGGGAACGCTCGCCGCCATGGCGCATGGCCGCGAACGCCGAGGCCGCGTCGTGGGCGGAACCGGCCGGGCGCCAGTCCCGAATGCACGCCCACGGCCGCGTACAGCTCCGGATAGGCGCAGCCGAGGATCGCTGCCATGGCACCGCCGGCGGACAGGCCGGCGACGTGCACCCGCTGCGGATCGACTGCGAACGCCCGCATGACATCGCGCGTGGTGCCGGCGATGAGCGCGGGTTCGCCCTGGTCGCGTTGCTGGTCCGGCCCGTTGAACCAGTTCCAGCAGCGTGATGCGTTCGCCGTCGGCGCCTGGGCGGGATACGCGACGAGGAAACCGTATTCCTCGGCGAGTGCGTTCATGCGCGTACCGCGCGCGAAATCGTCGGGCGATTGGGTGCAGCCGTGCAGCATGACCACGAGCGGGCACGGCGAACCGGCGTGCGCAGCCGGAACGTAGAGCTTGTAGTGCCTGCGCCCTGCCGCATTGGCGTGCGAGCGTTGGTCGACAACGCGCCCGGCGGCAACGGATCGGCTGGCAGGTCGGCGACGCGCGGCTGACGGATGCGGGGCTTTAGCGCGCGCGCGAGCGGCATGCTGCGCGTGATGGGAGTCCCTGCGGGACGCGTGCCGGGCGGCGCTGGTGCCGGTGCCCGTCCACGACGGCCCGGTTGCCGTCGACGGCGGCTGCATGTCGATGACGCGTGCCTGGTGCGCCGGGCTGTCCGGCGACAGGGCCGCATCGCCGGGCGCGCCATGCGGGTGGTGCAGGCTGCGCAGGAGCTGCATCGCTTCGCCGAGGCGGCCTTCGCGGGTCAGGCGCGTGACTGCCGCCATGTCCACGGACGGGGGAGAGGAAGGTTTCATGTCGCTACCGGAAGGGTTGCTGCGCGTGGTGCGGCGCGCCGGGAGATCAGGAGGGTGCGCGCGCCCCGGATGTCAGCGCATGCGATCGGCCAGCGCGGCCTTCACCGCGGGATCGGCCTGCAGGGCGCCCAGGACGTGCAGCGAAGCGATCGTCTCGCGCGCAAGCTGCGGCGTGACATCCGCGGCGATGGTCACCAGGCCGAGCACCTGGATGTGGAGCGACTCGCCGGCTGCTTTCGCGGCCTCCAGGTCGTCGCGGGTGACGCGGCGCAGGCCAAGCTCGAGCCGGTGGCGCGCGACGGTTTTCCCGAGCACGTTGTCATGGCGCACCAGCCGGCTGCGGATGGCCGTACGGATGAAATCGCTGCGGTTGGAGTAGAAGCCTTCCTTCACCAGCAGGTCGATCCGCCCGAGATCGACATAGCCGAGGTTGATGGTGATCTTTTCGCTGTCCGCCGGGCGTGTGGCGATCTCGCGACGGGCGCCGGGCATCGTCTTTCCATCCGTAAACCATCCACGTGGATGGTGCCAGGAGGACAGCGGGCCGCCACCCGGCGCAATACGACTGTGGGACGGTGCCTGCCGGGGGCCTCGTCGCACCTTGCCCCGCACCCGTCGCGTTCAGGCAGGCTGTGTTAAAGGACATCCATCAAAGGGGACCCCATGCCGCGCAGCAGTTTGCGACCAGGTCGATTGCCTTCCATCCGTGCCGCGGGCGGGGCCGGCAGCGTGATGCACCTCCAGTGCCCTGCCTGCGGCGAGGAAGAACTGTTCATCGGGGTGCCGGCGTTCGACCAGCGCGTCAGCTGCAGCGGCTGCGGTTCGAGTGCCGAAGTGCGCCACGCGCACGAACGGTGGTGTGCGGCGCGGCGCGCGGAACTCGTGCGCATGTTCCCGGAGTTGCGCTGCCCCCACGACGAGTAGCCAGCACGCGGCTTGCCGGCGGCGGGCGGCGATGCGCGAGTTCGCCGGGCATCACGCAGTGCGCTTCACCGGCGGTCAAGACGCGATGGAGGACCCTGTGGATTCCGGCTGCGCGGCACCAGGCCGGCAACCGTCGCAACCCCAACGCCCGCATCGCCCACGCAGGAGCAGCGCATGAAGACCTACGATGTCGGATACCTGATCGGAAGCATGGCAGCCGAATCGCTCAACCGGCGATTCGCCAACGCATTGTTCAAGCTGGCTCCGGCGCAGCTGGCTTTCCGGGAAATCTCCTTTCGTGACCTGCCGATCTACAGCTATGACTACGACGCGGACTATCCCGAGGCGGGTCGCCGGTTCAAGGAGGAAATCGAGCGCTCGGATGCGATCCTGATCGTGACGCCGGAGTACAACCGCTCGATTCCAGGTGGACTCAAGAATGCGCTCGACTGGGCCAGCAGGCCCTGGGGCACCAATTCGTTCAAGCACATCCCCTCGGCGGTGATCGGCATCTCGCCGGGCGCGATCGGCACCGCGATCGGCCAGCAGCACCTGCGCAGCATCCCTGGCTTCCTCGACTCGCCGCAGATGAACTCGCCGGAGGCCTACATCCAGTACAAGGACGGCATGATCGACGAGGCCGGCGAGATTGCCGACGCCTCCACCGCGAAGTTCCTTCGCGGGTACCTGGAGGAGTTCCACCTCTTCATGGCACGCGTGCAGACGGCGCTGCCGCGCGGCGCCTGAAGGCGATGGTGGCGATCGGAGGCGACCGTGCATTCCATGGCAGCGATCAGAGGAGACAGCGATGACTTCCGTGGTGGGCGCTGAGCGGATCGTACCGATCCATCCGTTCCATGCCGCGATGCTTGCGGCGTCGGCTGCGGTGTTCCTGTTCGCACTGCTGGCCGACTGGACGTACTGGAACAGCTACGAGATCCAGTGGAGCAATTTCGCCTCCTGGCTGCTGATCGGCGCCATGGTGATGGCCTCCATCGCCCTCGTGTTCGCGCTGGTCGACCTGTTCCGCGGGCGGGGCGGGGCAGTCGGCACGCTGGTGCTGGTGCTCGCCTGGCTGGTCGGCTTCTTCGATGCACTCCACCATGCGCGGGACGCCTGGGCCATCATGCCCACCGCGCTGGTGCTGTCGGTGCTGGTGACGCTGCTCGCCGGCGTGGCGGCATGGATCGGCTTCGCGACGCTGCGCGTGGGAGGTGTCCGATGAGGCGGTCACGCGCAGGCCTGCTCGCGGTGGCGCTCACGGGCGCCCTCGCCGGGTGCGGTAATGCACCCGATCTCAACCAGTACGGCGCCAGCCCGGAACTTCCCGAACCGCACCGCGGCCTGCTGCCCAACATGACGATTGCCGCGCCCGCGGGCTGGGGCGACCAGCGACCCTCGGTGCCGCCGGGCTACGCGATCAGCGCCATCGCGACCGACCTCGCCATCCCGCGGCAGACGCTGGTGCTGCCCAATGGCGACATCCTCGTCGCCGAAGGGCGTGGTGGCCATGCACCGGCGCTGAAACCCAAGGACGTCATCGCCGGCAACATCAAGGCGCGCGGGAACACCGCCGTGGACGGCGGCAACCGCCTGACCCTGCTGCGCGATGCCGACGGTGATGGCACCTACGAACTAAAGACGGTGTTCGCCGACGACCTCGATGCGCCCTATGGCCTGGCGCTGGTCGGCAGCGCGCTCTACGTCGCCAACCAGGGTGCCCTGGTGCGCTTCGACTACGCCATCGGCCAGACCCGCGCCACCGCCGCGCCGGCGCTGGTGACGGACCTGCCTTCGGCCATCAACCACCACTGGACCAAGTCGCTGGCGGCGAGTGCGGACGGGCGCTTCCTGTACGTCGGCATCGGCTCCAACAGCAACATCACCGAGCGCGGCATGACCGCGGAAGTGGACCGCGCGCAGGTGTGGGTGGTCGATGCCGCCACCGGTGCGCACAAGGCCTACGCCACCGGCCTGCGCAATCCCACGGCGCTCGCGATCCAACCCGGATCGGGGCAGCTGTGGGCAGTAGTCAACGAGCGCGACGAGATCGGCCCCAACTTGGTGCCCGATTACCTCACCGCCGTGCGCGAAGGCGCCTTCTACGGCTGGCCATGGGCGTACTGGGGCCAGCACGTCGATACGCGCGTGATGCCGCCGAACCCGCAGAAGGTGGCGGCGAGCATCGCCCCCGACTACGCGCTGGGTTCGCACGTCGCGGCACTCGGCCTGGCGTTCTCGGTGCCGGCGATGGGCGGGCAGTTTGCCGATGGCGTCTTCGTCGGCGAACACGGCAGCTGGAACCGCAGTCCGCCGGTCGGCTACAAGGTGGTGTTCGTACCGTTCCGCGACGGCCGCCCGGCAGGCGATCCGGTGGATTTCGTCACCGGTTTCCGCGGCGATGACGGCCTCACGCGCGGCCGTCCCGTCGGCGTCAGCGTCGATCCCCGCGGCGCGCTGATCGTCTGCGACGACCTGTCCAACACCGTCTGGCGCGTGACGCCCACCCGCTGACCCGGCGCCGCCGTCGCCGGTTCGCGGTCGCGCTTGCAGCGCTCCTACGGCACGTGCCGTCGTAGGAGCGGCGCAGCCGCGACCGCGAAGCCGCGCATGCGACGAAACCTTCGGGATGGCTGCGTCGTGGTTGCCGATTCGCGGTCGCGCTTGCAGCGCTCCTACGAAATGCCGTGCCGTCGTAGGAGCGGCGCAGCCGCGTCCGCGACATCCGGTCCGTGCCGTCGTAGGAGCGGGGCAGCCGCGTCCGCGAAGCCGCGCATGCGATGACGAACCGGTTTGAATCGCAACCTGCCAGCCCGCGGTCGCGTTTGCAGCGCTCCTACGGAATGCCGTGCTGTCGTAGGAGCGGCGCAGCCGCGACCGCGAAACTCGCGTGCGACGAGCGCACCAGGTGGCGTCGCGACCAGCCAGACCGCCGTCGCGCGTGCAGCCCG
>JAEZQS010000188.1 GCA_023412995.1 Pseudomonadota bacterium | reverse complement strand
GGGGTTTCCCCCGGCGCCCGGGGGGGGCGGCGGCCCCCCCCGCGACGATGTAGAGCGTGCCGGTCGCCACGCCGCTCATTCGAGGTTCTGCACCTGTTCGCGCATCTGCTCGATCAGCACCTTGAGCTCGACCGCGGCATTGGTGGTGCGCGGGTCGGCGGCCTTCGAGCCGAGCGTGTTGGCCTCGCGGTTGAACTCCTGCATCAGGAAATCCAGCCGCCGGCCGACCGCCTCGCGCAGGCCGAGCACCCGGCGTGCCTCGCCGACGTGCGAGGCAAGGCGGTCCAGTTCCTCGTCGACGTCGATCCGCTGCACCTGCAGCACCACTTCCTGCTCGAGGCGCCCGGGCTCGAGCGGCTGGCGCAGGTCGGCCAGGCGGGCCTCGAAGCGCGCCTTCAGGGCCGCGCGCACTTCCGGCAGGTGCGCGCGCACGCCGGCCACGAGCTGCTCGATCGCATCGAGGCGCTCGCGCAGGAAACCGCCGAGGCGCTCGCCTTCGTGGCCGCGCGCCTCGACCATGGCATCCAGCGCCTGCTCCAGCAGCGCGAGCGCGGCGGTGCGCAGCGCGTCGGGGTCGGACTCGCGCTGCAGCAGCACGCCCGGCCACGCGAGCAGGTCGGTGAACTCCACGTGCAGTTGCGGGAAGCGCGCGGCCAGTGCCTGCGCGGTCTCCGCCAGGTGGCCGACGAGCGCGTCATCGAGCGAGAGCGCGGCAGCCGCCGCCGTGGCGGGTTTGTAGCGGAGGCCGAGGTCCACCTTGCCGCGCGCGAGCCTGGCCGCCACGCGCTCGCGCAGCGCGGGCTCGAGTGCCCGCAGTTCCTCCGGCAGGCGGACGCCGAGCTCGAGGTAGCGGTGGTTGACCGAGCGCAGCTCGATCGCGAGCGTGCCCTGGCCAAGGTCGGCCTCGGCACTGGCGAAGGCGGTCATGCTGCGGAGCATCGTCGGTCCGTCCGGGTGGCAGCGGCGCAGTATGCCACGCGCCCGCGCGGGGGCCGGCCCGGCGCGACCCGGGAACGGCAGGGCGCCTGGCGGCATCGGCTACACTTCGCGCCCCCCCGCTCCGAAGCCGCGCCATGCCCTCGATCCGACCCAGCGGCCGCGCCGCCGACCAGTTGCGCACGGTCACCCTGCAACGCCAGTACACGCGCCACGCCGAAGGCTCGGTGCTGGCCGCGTTCGGCGACACACGCGTGCTGTGCACCGCCAGCATCGAGGAAAAGGTGCCGCCGTTCCTGCGCGGCAAGGGCGAGGGCTGGGTCACGGCCGAGTACGGCATGCTGCCGCGCGCCACCGGCACGCGCACGCAGCGCGAGGCCGCGCGCGGCGGCCAGGGCGGGCGCACGATGGAGATCCAGCGCCTGATCGGCCGCTCGCTGCGCGCCTGCGTGGACCGCCAGGCACTGGGCGAGCGCACCATCACGCTGGATTGCGACGTCATCCAGGCCGACGGCGGCACCCGCACCGCGGCCATCACCGGCGCCTACGTCGCGCTGGTCGATGCGGTGCGCTGGCTCAAGGGCCGCCGGCTGATCAAGCGAGACCCGGTCTTCGGCGCCGTCGCCGCCGTCTCGGTTGGCGTCCACCAGGGCGTGCCGGTGCTGGACCTCGACTACGCCGAGGACTCGGCCTGCGACACCGACATGAACGTCGTGATGAACGATGGCGGCGCCTTCATCGAACTGCAGGGCACCGCCGAAGGCCACGCCTTCCGCCGCGAGGAACTGGACGCCATGCTTTCCCTCGCCGCCAAGGGCATTGCCGAGCTCTGTGCGCTCCAGCGCGAGGCTCTCCAGCGCGAGGCGCTGGAGAGCCGGGAATAGGGAATAGGGAATGGGGAATGGTTGAAGCAGGGTCACCGCCCGGTCGCCGGCACCTGCAACCCCGCTTTTGACCATTCCCCATTCCCCATTCCCCATTCTCCATTCCCCATTCCCGGCTCCATCCCCATGCGCCTCGTCCTCGCCAGCAGCAACCAGGGCAAGCTTTCCGAGATGCGCGCGTTGCTCGACGGGCTTGGCATCGAGCTGGTGGCGCAGTCGGCGTTCGGCATCGGCGACGCGGAAGAAACCGGCACGACCTTCATCGAGAACGCGCTGCTCAAGGCGCGCCATGCCGCGGCGGCGAGCGGCCTGCCGGCGCTGGGGGATGACTCGGGACTGTGCGTGGATGCCCTCGGCGGGGCGCCCGGGCTGTATTCGGCGCGCTATGCCGGTGCCCATGGCGACTCGGCCGCCAACATCTCCAAACTGCTGGCAGCGCTGCAGGGCGTGCCGGCGGCGGCGCGCACGGCGCATTTCCACTGCAGCATCGTTCTCCTGCGCAGCGCCGGCGATCCCGCCCCGCTGGTGGCGGAGGGACGCTGGTCCGGAAGCATCCTCGAGACGCCGCGCGGCGGGAAAGGCTTCGGCTACGACCCCGTCTTCCTCGATCCGGCCACCGGCAGCAGCGCCGCCGAGCTGGACCACGCCACCAAGAACCGCCTCAGCCACCGCGGCCAGGCGCTTGCGCGACTGCGCCGGGAGCTGGGCGGCACGCAATCCCCTCGCCCGCACCCGTAGCCCTGCGCGCGCGGACGAAAGGCGCAGTCGCACCGGCGACGGATCAGCAGGAGGTCCGCCCCTGCATCGCGACCGAGCGCGAGGGCCCGCGGATCAGCCGAAGCAGGCGAGGCATTCGATCAGGGTGTTGTCGTGGATCGCGACCACCTTGCGCAGCGGCGTCTGGTAACCGCCGGCAAGGTTCCAGGCAACCGGCAACCGGTGCGCATGGCAGTATTCGAATACCAGCCGGTCGCGCTGCCGCAGCTGCGCGGTGGTGAGCCAGCCACCCAGCGGATCATCCACGTGTGGATCGGCACCGGCCTGGTACAGCAGGAGATCGCAGGTCGCGAAGCGCGCCATGAGCACGGGGATCCGGGCCAGGAATGCCTCTGCCTGGTCCGGACGGTCCCACTCCGCGGCAGCGGAGTAGTGCTCGATCCAGTCCAGGCCGAGGACGCGCAGGATGTCGGCGGTGCCGTTGCCGTAATGCTGGTCGAAATCGAGGATGCCCACCCGGCGCAGGCGCTGCTCGCGCCGCATCACCTGGGCCGCGACGACCAGCCCGTTGAACGTGCAGTACCCGCCGCCCCGGTCGTGGCAGGCGTGGTGGAATCCGGATACGGGCGCGACGGCGCATCCGCCCTGCAGGGCGAGCCGGGCCGCGGTCACCATGGCGCCGGTCGTCCACGGCAACGATGCCGCGACTTCCGCGAGGTGGTTGCCGAAGCCGTTGGGAAGTCGGCACGCGAGCACCCCGCGCACGTACTCCGCATCGTGCGCCAGGCACAGGGTGCCAACGCTCGCCGCTTCCGGCGCTTCGAACACGAGCGGCGGGAAGCGCCTGCGCCACGAGGCCACTACTGCGCGCGGCTTGGCGGCACTGGGCGAGAACGACTGCGCGTCGGCCACCATGGATGCTCCATACACCACCGGCACCATGGTCAATGCCCTGCATTCGGGTCGTAGGGATCCTCGAGCAGGTCGAACAGCGGATCATCGGATTCGCATTCGCGCACGGGGTGGCACCCGTGCCGCCACATCAGCGCCTGCAGGCGGGTGGTGAAGTCCCCTTGCGCGGCGATCATTCCGCGCACGCGCTCCACCTCGCCAAGCAATGCGTCCAGGTAGGCTTCGACGCGTTCCGAAACAAGGTAGGAGGCAAACGCTTCGCGGTCGGCTGCGCTCCAACCGGCGAGGACCGGCGCGATGGTCGCCAGGGTGAATCCGCTCGCACGTGGAGCGAGCCCGGCCGGGACGCCGAGCCCGCCGGGCGCGACCGCGACCGGCGTGGCAACCGGCGCCGGGTGGAAGAACATGACGTCCAGGTAGGGCCACAGGTGTTCGCGCCTTTCGATGCGCAGCAGGCGCGTGATCACGCATTCCTCGCTTGCCGCGCGGTCGAGCAGGTCGAACAGGGGAGTTGCCTGGAGGGCGACGTGGCGCCCGGAGGGCAGTTGCATCGTGGACTCCTCGCGAGGTCGGCACCCTGGCCGACGGGCGGGCACAGTCTGCACGCCGGCATCGCGTCCGGTGAGACCGCCTACAATGGCGCATGGAACCCGCCGCACCACCGCTGTCGCTGTACGTGCACATCCCCTGGTGCGTGCGGAAATGCCCGTACTGCGATTTCAATTCGCACGCCCAGGGCGCCGGGCTGCCGGTGGCCGCGTACGTCGAGGCGCTGCTCGCCGACCTCGATGACGAGCTGCGCCATTTCGAAGGCGCCATTGCCGGGCGGTCGCTGCACAGCGTGTTCTTCGGCGGCGGCACGCCGAGCCTGTTCGCACCCGATGCCATCGCACGCATCCTCGAGGGCGTGGCCGCCCGCATCGACTTGCCGCGCGAGGCCGAGGTGACGCTCGAGACGAACCCGGGCACGATCGAGCATGGCCGTTTCGACGGCTACCTTGCCGCGGGCGTCAACCGCATCAGCCTGGGCGTGCAGAGTTTCGACGACGGCATGCTGCGGCGCCTCGGCCGCATCCATTCGGCCGACGATGCCGCGCGCGCCCTCGGCGAGGCGCAAGCCGCCGGTTTCACGCGCATCAACCTCGACCTCATGTACGCGCTGCCGGGGCAGGACCTTGCCGGGGCGCTGGCGGACATCGATCGCGCCATCGCGCTCGCACCCTCGCACGTCTCGCACTACCAGCTGACGGTCGAACCCAATACCGCGTTTGCCGCGCATCCGCCGCCGCAGCTGCCGGACGAGGACAGCGCATGGGACATGCAGGAGGCCTGCCAGCAACGGCTGGCGCAGGCGGGTTACGCGCAGTACGAAGTGTCGGCGTACGCGCGCCCGCGCGACGCCTGCGTGCACAACCTGAACTACTGGGGCTTCGGCGACTACCTCGGCATCGGCGCCGGCGCGCACGGCAAGCTGACCGACGGGGCGGGCGGCGCGATCGTGCGCACGACCCGGCGCAAGCTGCCGCGCAGCTATCTCGAGCGCGCCGCCCGCGGCGAAAGCCAGCGCAGCGAAACGCCGATCGCGCACGCCGACCTGCCGTTCGAGTTCATGATGAATGCGCTGCGCCTGGTCGATGGCGTGCCGGCATGCTGGTTCACCGAACGCACCGGCCTTGCCGGCGAGGAGATCGCCGCCACGCTGCACACACTCCGCCAGCGGGGCTGGCTCGCGCACGATGCGGGGCGTCTGGTACCGACGTCCGAGGGGCGGCGCCTCCTCAACGACCTCGTTGGCGCGTTCCTGCCGCCGGCGCCGACGCGGCGGGGTACGCTGCCACCCGTGCGCGTCGTCGCGCCACCGGTGCCGGGATCCGAGCCATGATCGAAGCCATCACGCTCACCTGCCCTTATTGCGGCGAATCCTTCGCCACCAGCGCCGACGTATCCGCCGGTTCGCAGCAGTACGTCGAGGACTGCGCCGTGTGCTGCCGGCCGATCGAGGTGTCGCTCGAGGTCGGCGACGATGGCGGGCTGGTCGCCATCCGCGCGCGCACCGATCGCGATTGAACCGCGCGGGCGCGCGCGGCTACACTGCGGCCGCCACAGGTGCCCTGCCCGCTTGCGCGCAGGGTGAAACGGGAAGCCGGTGAAGGCACGGCAGCCGCGAGGTTGCCACGGCCCATTCCGGCGCTGCCCCCGCAACGGTGAGCAGGTCGACGCCGGACCACGAAGCCACTGCCGCACGCGGCGGGAAGGCGGCCCGGCCGATGCATTCGCATCCCCTGCCAGCCCGGAGACCGGCCTGGGCTCCGCTTGCGGCGTCGCCGTGCGGATCGGCTCCAGGCGTTGCGGCGGGCAACGGACGGGCACGGGTGCCTGCGGCCCGTGGCGTCCCTCCCTTCCGCCCGCCGGGATCACGCGGGTGTGCGAAGGAGGAGGTTCCCATGCGTTTGCTGTTCCCTGGCTTGGCCGTGCTCGCGGCACTGGCCTGCGCGCCATTGCGCGCCGACGAGATCGATATCCAGCCTGGCGTGCAGGTGACCGCTTCGCGCGTCGCCGAGACGGTCGATGAGACGCTCGCCGATGTCAGCGTCATCAGCCGCGCCGAGATCGAGGCGAGCCTCGCGCGCGACGTGCTCGACCTGCTGCGCCTGGAAGCGGGGGTCGAGCTCTACCGCACCGGCGGCCCGGGCGCGCAGACCTCGCTGTTCCTGCGCGGCACCAACACCAACCAGGTGCTGGTGCTGATCGACGGCGTGCGCGCGGCGGCGGCGACCACCGGCGCCTACGCCTTCGAGCACCTGCCGCTGGATGCCGTGGAGCGCATCGAGGTGGTGCGCGGCCCGCGCGCGAGCTACTGGGGCGCCGATGCCCTCGGCGGGGTGATCCAGGTGTTCACGCGGCGCCTCGCGGGCCCGCGCGTGGCGGTCGGCGCCGGCAGCTGGAGCGAAGCCGCCGGCAGCGCCGGAACGGGCGCCTGGGACGGCGGCGACGGCTGGAGCGTGCTGGCCGGCGCACGCCACGTCGGCGGGTTCTCATCGACCCGTCCCGACCTGTGCAACGGCCCGGACGATCCCTTCTGCAGCTTCGATCCGGACGACGATGGCTACCGCAACACCAGCCTTGCCGCCCGCGCAGCCCACGCCATCGGCAGCCAGCGCCTTTCGGCGACGCTCTACCACAGCCAGGGCCAGGCCGCGTTCGACCAGGGCTATTCCAACGTCATCCAGCAGACGGCCGGGGTCGAACTGGAAGGCGCGCTCGGCGCGGACTGGAGCCATCGGCTCGGCCTCGGCAACACCCGCGAGGACCTCGCCACGCCGGTGTTCGGCGCCCATTACCGCACCCGCCGCAGCAGCCTCCTGTGGCAGAACGAGATCCGCCTGGGCGAGCAGCAGCGACTGGTTGCCGGCATCGACCTCGCGCACGAGAGCGGCGAGACGCGCGACACCTTCACCGGCACGGCGCGCTACCACCAGGGGCGCGACAACCGCGCCCTGTTTGCCGGCTGGCGCGCCGCCGCCGGCGCATTCGACAGCGAGCTGTCGCTGCGCCGCGACGACAACAGCGCCTACGGCGGCGCCACCACCGGTTCGCTGGCACTGGGCTGGCGCGCGGGCGATGCGCTGCGCGCCTACGCGAGCTTCGGCCAGGGATTCCGCAGCCCGACCATGAACGAACTGTATGACCCGGGTTACGACGGCTGGTATGCCGGCAACCCGCTGCTGTCCCCCGAACGCTCGCACAGCAGCGAACTGGGCCTGGCCTGGACACCCGCGCAGGGCCAGCGGGTGAAGGCCAGCCTGTACTCCACCCGCGTGCGCGAGCTCATCAGCTTCACCGGGCCGCAGAACCAGGCGCTCAACATCGCCCAGGCCACGCTCGACGGCGCCGAGCTCGGTTACGAACGCGACGGCCGCGAGTGGTCGCTGCAGGCGACATGGACCTGGCAGGATGCCCGCGACGGCGACACCGGCGAGCCGCTGCTGCGGCGGGCCCGGCACAAGGCGACGGCGCGGCTGGAGCGCCATTTCGGCGCGCGCTTCACCGCCGGTGCCGAGCTGATGGCCGTCGGCCGCCGCGCCGATACCGGTGGGCTGGCGCTTCCCGGCTACACCCTGCTCGACCTGCGCGCGCGCTGGCGCCTGGCCCACGGCTGGTCGGCCGGTGCCCGCCTCGGCAATGCGACCGACCGCGACTACGCCCTCGTACGCGGCTACAACACGCCGGGCCGATCGCTGTTCGTGGAGGTCGGCTGGCAACCGTGACGCCCGGATCACGCGGCGCGCGTGCGGCAGAACCGCGCGCGGCGCCCGTTCCGGCGGCCCTGTTCGCGTCCGTCCCATCGTGCAAGAATGCCCCCCGAAGGCACCGTGCCCCGGCGCGATGCCGCATACGGGGGGCGCCGCGACCTTCGCGGCACATGGGGTTTGAAGGCGGGTGGCACGCCACCTCGCCGCATGGGGCCTGGACGCATGAGCAGGGGTGGGCCAGCGGGACAACACCGTTCGCGCACCGGCGAGCGGCCGGTATTCCTTTCGCTGGCGCAACGCGCGGACCTGCCGCCGCGCGTGCGCAGCCTGCTCGACGGCCTGCTCGAACAGGCCTGTGCATGGTTCGAGCCGGCCATCCTGCACGCGCTCGATGAAACCGAGCACGCGCTGTTCAAGCTGGCCCAACGTTCCGGCAACAGTGCCCAGCAGCAGAAGCGCTTCGAGGACCTGCGCGAGGTCAAGATCGGACGCGCCGACGTCGCGCCGCGCTTCCTCCAGCATGCCGAGTCGCTGCTCGCGCAGGCACGCCGCGAACCCGGCGCGGCGTCGCCCGGCGAACCGACCGCGCCCCGCAGCGGACTGGAGCTGATCGACGCCACCGCGTTCGAGGAAGACCTCGCCCTGCAGGAAATCGCCGGCAAGGCCGAAGTGCGCAACAGCCAGACCCTGTACGCGTTCTCGCACCGCCTCGCCGTCATCGCGGGCACGCCGGCGTGGCCGCTGGAATCGCTGCCGCTCGGCCCGGCCATGCTGGCCGCTGCGTACCAGTTCGCGCTGGTCGAGATGGAACTCGCCGTGGAGCACCGCGTGCTGGCGTACCGGCAGTTCGATCGCTGCGCCCTGCTTCCGGTGGCGCCCTTCTACGAGCGTGCCAACGAATGGCTGGTGGGCCAGCGCGTCCTGCCGCACCTGCAGCGCCCGGTCATCCGTCGCGGCGAGGAAGCGCCCCGTCACCGGAGCATCGCCGAACCGGCGCCGGTGGACGCCGCGCTGCAGGAGCCGGCACGCGCGGAAGCGGAAAGCGGCGCATTCCCGGCGGCGCCACGTGCGCAGGACGCCGCGGCACGCGCGGCAGTGGATGCCAGCCTGTTCGAAACCCTGACCCATTTCCTGCACGAACGCCGCCGCATCGACGGGGACGCCGGCGCCATGCCAGCCTCGTCCATGCCGGCCAGCCGCGCCGACCTGCAGAGCGTGCTCGGCTCGATGCAGCGCGCACCCCGTCCCGCCAGCGGCCATTACGACAGCGAGCATTTCCGCAACACGCTGCTGGTGAAGCTGCGCCGCGCCAGCCCGGAGGGCCGCCCGCTCGGGCTTGGCGAGGAGGAACTGGACACCGTCGACCTCGTCGGCATGCTGTTCGACTACATCACGCGCAACGTGCGCGAAGGCAGCGCGGCGGGTTCGCTGCTGGCGCGGTTGCACGTGCCGGTGCTGCGCGTCGCCCTCGGCGACCGCAGCTTCTTCACGCGCCGCGACCATCCCGCGCGCGAGCTGCTCAACACGATTGCCGAGACCGGCGCGCGCTGGATGGAGGAAGCCGGGACCGAGCCGGACGTCTCCCTCCGCATGGAACGGGTGGTCGATCGCGTCATCAAGGAATTCGACGGCGACCTCGGCCTGTTCGAGAAGCTGCTGGACGACCTCGGCCGCCACATGCAGGTGCTGGCACGCCGGGCGGAAGTGGTCGAGCGCCGCCATATCGACGCCGCCAAGGGGCGCGACCGGCTCGACATCGCGCGCGAAAGCGCGCGTGGCGCCATCATGCGCGTGATCCAGGAAGGCTCGCCGTCGCCGCGCGTGCAGGCCCTGCTGGAACATGCCTGGGCCGATGCCCTGGCGCTGAGCGCGCTGCGCGACAGCGCCGCCGGCAGCGGCTTCCGCCGCCGCCTCTCCGTGGCCGGCGAGCTCGTGCAGCGCGGCAACCGGCCTTTCGGCGACAGCGCGGAAGACGTCGCACTGGTGCGCGACCTGCGTGCCGGCCTGCAGCAGGTCGGCATGCACGAGGACGACATCGGCGGCATCCTCGACCACCTCCACGAAGCCGACGCCGGCAGCACCGCCGGCGATCGCCCCGATCCCATCGAGGACGCGCTGCGTACCAAGACGCGCCTCGGCGGCGAGGCGGAGACCCCGCCGGAGCCGGCGACGGCGCCGCTGGATGCGACCGAACTCGTGCTGGTGGAGCAGCTCAAGCAGGCGGCCTTCGGCACCTGGTTCGAATTCGTCCTCGGCATCCAGGGCACCACGGTGCGGCGCAAGCTCGCCTGGTTCTCGCCAGTCACCGGCCGCTGCCTGTTCGTCACCGCGCGCGGCGCGCGCAGCGAGGATTACACCCTCGCCCGGCTCGCGCGCGAGATGAAGCTGGGCCAGGTGCGTCTGGCGCCGGTCGAGGACCAGTCGCTGATCGACCGCGCCTGGAAGGCCATCCTCACCATCCTGAAGCCGCAGCCGGGCGCAACCACCGCGCGGGAGACCAGCGCATGAGCAGCCGGTCGCGCGGCGCCGCGGGAGTGACCTCCATCAACGACAAGCGCCGCCTGCCGCGCAAGCGCCCCGACGTGCCGCTGCAGGTCACCGACGCCATGACGGGCGACGTGGTCGGGCGCATCGGCAACATCTCGCGCGACGGCATGATGCTGCTGGCGTTGCGCCCGATCCGCGACGACGCGCTCTACCAGTTCTGCTTCCACCTGCCCGATGCGCACGGCCGCCTGCAACCGCTGGAGGTGGGCGTCCACGAGCAGTGGAGCAGCAACGGCACCCTGCACGGGCAGAACTGGGTCGGCTTCCGCTTCATCGACATCAGCCCGGAAGACGAGCGCGTGCTGCAGGAATGGCTGGTCACCGCAGGCGATTTCCACGGCTGAAACGCCGGATGCCCTCCGGCTCTCCGGCGCGGTTGATGAGAGGCGGCGTACGACGCGCTCAACCCGCTCTTGGGCCGGTCGCGAACACCGGCCGAGGCCGGGCGGGGACTACAGCGCGACCGTGCGGTCCGGGCGGGAGGCGTAGGCACGCAGGAACATTTCCACGCTGGCGCGCACGTGTGCGGCAAGGTCCTGCGCCGCCGGGGCGTTGCCGCAGCCGCACAGCAGCCGGGCATGCAGCTCTCCCTTGAGCAGGGCGAAGAACTGCGCCGATGCCCGCGCGACGTCCCCGATCACGAGCCGTCCAGCCGCCACTTCCTGGCGCAGGAACTGCTGGAAGCCCGCCTGGATGCGCTGCGGACCGGCATCCCAGAAGAGCTGCACCAGCTTGGGCGAGGCGCCGGTCGCCGAGGTCAGCAGGCGATTGAGGGCCACCGCCTCCGGTGCGGTGACCAGGGCGAGGAACGCGTGTCCGATGGCTTCCAGCCGGCCGCGCAGCGATTCGCAGGCGCCGGGCGCGACATCGAACAGCCGCGCCGGCATCTGTTCCTCGCAGCGCGCGCGGATGGCGGCGAAGAACAGCGTCTCCTTGTCCTTGAAATGGCTGTACACGGTGAGCTTGGACACGCCCGCCTCGGCCGCGATCGCGTCCATGCTGGTGCCCTCGAACCCGCTGCGCGGGAACAGGCGCTTGGCCGCGCCGAGGATCGCGGCGCGCTTGCCGGGATCCTTCGGGCGCCCGGGTCCGCACGGCTTGGGGAGGGGCTGGGTCATGTCTTCAATATAGTGGACGGTTTGCGCGTTTCCATATACTATACCGAATAGTTCATAAAAAGGACCGGTGCCCCTTCGCACCGGTACCCGGGCGCCGCGATCCGCCTGCCCCCGCACCGGATCGGGCCGACCAGGTCTCTCGCCGCACCGTCCGGGACTCCCCTCCCCCGCGACCGGGCGGTGCGGTCGGGAGATTCACGTGGCGCCACGGCACCACCGCCGCCTGCGGCGCATTGGCGCAGGTCTTGCTTCAAGCGACGCCAATGCAACCTTGCCGCGCCCGCACGCATCCGATCGCGACGGACGCCGCCGAACCCGGTAGCGCACGATGAACACACCCACCCTTCCACTGGCCGCCGCCCCTGCGCGGGCGACGCTGTCCTGGCCCCTGCGCCATGCGCAACGCGCGCTGGCCGCCTTGATCGAGGAGCCCGATGCGCCGCCGGCACTCGCCTCGTTCCGCCTTGCGCAACGGCGCGCCGGCGCGGCGCGGACACTGTCCGCACTGTCCGCGGAGGTGCCGGCACGGCTGGCGCGATGGCTCGCCCTGCAGCTCGCTGCGGCACCTGCCGCGCTCGCCGACGCACGCGTTCGACGCCTGCAGCGGCTGGATGGCGCGCTCGGCCAGGCCGCGCTCCTGCTGCTGGCCGGCGCGCGCGAGGACATCGCCCACCGCAAGGGCGGCGATGCGGCCGCGGCCTGACGCAGCGGATCGCTGCCGCGCGGGGATTTTCCCCGCGGGTCTGACTTCCGGCACTTCGGCGCAGCGGGCCCATCGCCAAGGATGCGTTTGCCGCGCCGGCGGCGAGTACCTATGCTTTCAACCCTTTTTCCCCGGCGGGAGCCGATCCCCATGCTGACCCCGATCGAACAGGCACGGCAGAACATGATCGAGAACCAGGTCCGGCCGTGGGAGGTGCTCGACCACCGCGTGCTGGAGGTGCTCGGCGCCGTCCATCGCGAGGCGTTCGTGCCGGCAGCGTGGCGCGCGCTCGCGTTCGCCGACCTGGCGCTGCCGATCGGCGATGGCGAGGTGATGCTGAAGCCGGTGGTCGAAGGGCGCGTGCTGCAGGCGCTCGCGCTCGCGCCGGTCGAAAACGTGCTCCAGATCGGCACCGGCACCGGCTTCCTTGCCGCCTGCATGGCGCGCCTTGCCGGCAACGTGACGAGCGTCGAGATCCGCCCCGATTTCGCCGATACCGCGCGTGCCAACCTCGCCGCGGCCGGCGTGCGCAACGCCAGCGTGGTCGTGGCGGACGGCGTGTGCGGGTTCACCACCGACCAGCGCTTCGACGCGGTGGTGGTCTGCGGCGGGGTGTTCACCCTGCCCGAGCACTTCCGCGACTGGGTGCGCCCGGGCGGGCGCCTGTTCGCCTTCGTCGGCGAATCGCCGGTGCTGCGGGCGATCCTGCACGAGCGCCTGGACGACAGCCACTGGCGCAACGAAACCCTGTTCGAGACCGATCTCCCGTACCTGCAGCACGCCGAACCGCCGCGCCGCTTCGCCCTGTAACCGGGCGACCCCGATCCCAAGGACCTTCGAGGACGTTTCGATGACGCGCATCCGTTTTCTGCCGCTCGCCCTCGCGCTTGCCTGCGCGATGCCCGCGGCGCACGCCGACGACCTGCTGCAGATCTACCAGGAGGCGCGTGCCTCCGACCCCACGCTCGCCGGTGCCGAGGCGACCAAGCTCGCCACCGACGAGTTCGTCGACCAGGCGCGTTCGCAACTGCTGCCGCAGATCGGCGTCAACCTCGACTTCTCGCGCACCCGCGGCGGCAGCAACGGCGAGACGATCGTGCGCGATCCGCTCGACCCGGAAGGCCCCGGCATCCCGGTCAACGGCGTCACCACCACCAGCTACCAGCGCTCGCTCGGCGCGCAGCTGACGCAGAGCATCGTCGACATCAGCCGCTGGACCGCGCTGGAAGCCAGCCGCTACAGCGCGCAGGCCGGCTCGGCCACCTACGACGCCGCCCAGCAGCAGCTGCTGATCAACGTGGCGCAGGCCTATTTCGACGTGCTGAGCGCACTCGATGCGCTGAAGTTCGCGCAGGCCAACGAGAAGGCGTTGGCGCGCCAGCTCGAGCAGGCGCAGCAGCGCTTCGAGGTCGGCCTCGCGGCGATCACCGACGTCAACGACGCCAAGGCGCAGCACGACCAGGCCGTCGCCAGCGTCATCAGCAACCAGAACGCGGTCGACACCGCGCGCGAGGCGGTGCGACGCCTCACCAACAAGGAGCCGGGCGAATTCAAGCGCCTGCGCGAGGACCTGCCGCTCGACCATCCCACGCCCGACGACCCGGCCGCGTGGGTGGACGTCGCGTTGAAGCAGAACCCGAACCTCGTCGCCTCGGCCTATCAGGTCGACGCCTCCAACGCCGACATCAACACCGCGCGCGCCGGGCACCTGCCGACCCTGAGCGGGCAGCTCAGCTACGGCCGCTCCCCCTCGTGGGGCGACACCACCTTCGCCGGCGGACGCTTCCACGATTCGGGCGATCCCAAGTGGGGCAGCACCATCGGCCTGACCCTGACGGTGCCGATCTTCACCGGCGGCTACACCAGTTCGCGCGTGCGCCAGGCGATCTACAACCGCGACTTCAACCAGAACCAGTACGAGTTCACCCGGCGCGAAGTCGAAGCAGCCACCCGCAACAGCTTCCGCTCGGTGATTGCCGGCGCGAGCGAGGTGGAAGCCACCCGCGCCGCGGTGGTCTCGGCGCAAAGCTCGGTCGAGGCGACCCAGGCCGGCTACGAGGTCGGCACCCGCACCATCGTGGACGTGCTGATCAGCCAGCAGACCCTGCTGCAGGCGCAGAGCAGCTACTCCTCCGCACGCCACCAGTACGTGATGAACCGCCTTCGGCTCAAGCAGGCCGCGGGCGTGATCGAGGTCAGCGACCTCGAGGCGATCAACGCACTGCTGGAGTGACGGCGCGCGGAGCGCGGCGGTGCACGGCCTGACGCGCCCGCACCGCGGGTCGATCAGTCCGTGCCGCACTCCGGCGGCGCGGCGCACGGCGCCCGCGTCATCACGCCCTCGATGATTTCCATCGTCCGCTCGACCGCGCCGCGCTCGCGTTCGATCACCGCCCTCGCGGCCTCGCCCATGCTGCGCCGCTCGACGTCGCGGGTCAGCAGGCGCACCACGATCGGACCCAGTTCATCGCCTTCCGCAATGCGCACCACGGCGCCGGCAGCGATCAGCCCCGCCGTGACTTCCTCGAAGTTGAACGTCTGCGGCCCCACCACCACCGGCAGCGCGAGCGCGGCCGGCTCGAGCAGGTTGTGGCCCCCCACGGGCACGAGGCTGCCGCCGACGAAGGCGACGTCGGCTGCCGCGTAGAAGCGCATCAGTTCGCCCATCGAATCGACCACGAAGCACTGGCAGGCCGGGTCGGCGCCGTCGTCCTCGCTGCGCGAACCGGTGCGGAAGCCGTACGCGCGGCACGCGGCCAGCACCGGCCGGAAGCGTTCGGGGTGGCGCGGCGCGATCAGCAGCAGCGCGTCGGGGAAGCGGCGCAGCACGGCCGCGTGCGCCTTCAGCACCGCCATTTCCTCGCCCTCGTGCGTGCTCGCCGCAATCCATGCCGGGCGCGCCGCGCCGGCCGCGGCGCGGAACGCGGCACCGCGTTCCTGGGCGCAAGGCGGCACCGTCATGTCGAACTTGAGGTTGCCCACCACGGCAAGGCGTGAGTCGGACGCCCCCAGCGCGCGCAGGCGTTCGCCGTCGGAGGCCGACTGCGCGGCAATGAAGGTGGCGCAGCGCACCGCGCGCCGCGCCAGCGGCTGGATCGGCCAGTAGCCGCGCAGCGATTTCTCCGACAGCCGCGCATTGGCGATCACGATCGCGATGCCGCGCTCGGCGCACGTCATGAAGAGGTTGGGCCAGATCTCCGTTTCCATGATGACCGCGACGCGTGGCCGCACGCGGTCGAGGAAGCGCTCCACCGCGCTGGTCAGGTCGTAGGGCAGGTAGACGTGGAACACGCGCTCGCCGAACAGCTGCAGCACGCGGTTGGAGCCGGTGGGCGTCACGGTGGTGATGACGAACCGGCTGCCCTCGTAGCGCCGCATCAGCGCCTCGATCAGCGGCACCGCGGCGTTCACTTCGCCGAGCGATACCGCGTGCACCCAGATGCTGTCGCGGATGCCCGGTGGCGGGAAGAAACCGAAGCGCTCGCGCCAGCGCGCGAAGTAACCGTGGTACTTGATGCCGCGCGCCGCCAGCCGGTAGACGACGAACGGAGTCAGCAGGTACAGCGTCAGCGTGTAGATGAAACGCTGGAACACGGCGGGCGGTCAGGTGGCGGCGGGGCAGTATAGGGCTAGGGGCTGGGG
>JAEZQS010000172.1 GCA_023412995.1 Pseudomonadota bacterium | reverse complement strand
CCCCCATCCGCCAAATGGGTCCCTGGCAAAATGGCCCGGGCCACCATTTTTGGTGGGAGCGGGCGGTCCGGCGGTTCACTGGCGGGCAGGCGTGGCCAGGAACATAGTCCGCAGCGCGCCGGCCGGCGCTACCGGAGGAACGACCATGATCCGCACGCTCGCAACGTCCGCCACGTTCGCCCTTGCCATCGCCCTGCCCGCCCAGGCGCAGGACGCGCCACCCATGACACCCGAACAGCAGGCGATGATGCAGGCCTACATCGCCGCCGGGACGCCCGGCTGGCAGCACGCCGACCTCGCGTCATCAGTCGGCGAGTACGACCTCGCCATCCGCGGCTGGGACGCGCCCGGTGCGCAGCCCACCTCCGACAAGGGAACCGCCACCCGCAGCATGATCCTCGATGGCCGCGTGATGGTCGAACAGGTGAAAGCGTCGATTCACGGGCAAGCCTTCACCGGGCACGGCATGGTCGGCTACGACAATGTCAGCGGCAAATGGTGGCAGACGTGGAACGACAGCATGTCGACCGGCATCGCCGTCAGCCAGGGGGATTGCGACGAACACGCCAGTTGCACGTTCAAGCGCAGCTGGAATGATCCGGTGACGAAGAAGGCAGTCGACTCGCGCTTCACTAGCCGTCGGACCAGCCCCACCACCGAGGTGTTCGAAATGTACGGTGCCGGCGCCAACGGCAAGGAATTCAAGATGATGGAAATGACCTACACGCGGAAGAAGTAGGTACGCGTCGCGATTTGCGACGGCGCGGAGCCATCACGCTCAGGCGAGCGCGGCGCGCCAAGCCTTTCGCAGCACGGCGCTGGTGTCCGCTTCGACGAGATCGCCGTGCGCAATCACCACGCGACGGGCATTCCACGCCAGGATGCGTCCCAGGGCCGACCGTGCCGCCGCGCGGTCGGCCCAGCCGAAAAGGCGGTATTCGGGCCCCAATGCGGGACGATTCCACATGCCCATGAGCTTGCAGCACGCGCGCAGTACGCCATTGACGTTCGGCGTCGCATCACTGAATCGCTCGAGCAGGTCGACCAGCAACAGCGTGCCGGTCGGCCGGTGCAGCAGGGCGACTTCCGCGATCAGGCGTCCGCGCACGAAGACCTGCTCGAAGGCGGGCTGCATGGACGCGGGCAACGCCTCGCCGAGCACGCCATCGAAGCACAGGGTGGCCGCGCGACGCTCGACGCCGGGGCAGATCCAAGTCGCCGCAGAGGGAAACGCCCGCTGGCAATCGGCGACGTACAGATGGTGGAAATTGCCGGGCGCTACGATCAGCGCCACGTCGCCAAGCGCCTGGATCCGCTCGCGCACGTCCGCATCGATCGGCCCTGGCGAATGCACCATGAGGGATCCGTCGTCCAGACGCACCAGGGCCATGCGCGCCTCGAAGCGTGCGCCAGCCAGCGACACCGGGTAAGGCATCAGCCAGATCGTCCCCGGGACGTACTCCTGCAGGCCCATCGCCCGCATTCTGCCCGCTCCTTCCCCTCCCCGCAGCCCAAACCCTGAAAATGGTGCCAGGGACAATTTCCAACCCGGGCTTTGGGAACCCGAAACGGTGCCAGGGACCATTACCAACCCGGGAAGGCGCGGTCACGGCTGCGCGTGCCGCGCGAAATCCTCCATGGCATCGCTTTCACGCCGCGAGTGTCCCTGGCACCATTTTCGTGGACGGGGTCCGACTGAGCCGCGGTACGTCGGCTGGTAGGCTTGGCAGGGCAATTCCTGTCGCGGGGACCGATGCGCGCATCTTTCCTGACCGAACCACTGGTGATGCTGGCGACCGTGTTGCAGTGGCTCGTGCTGGCAACGATCACGGGCGCGCTGGTCGGTACCGGCTGCAGCGTGTTCCTGCACATCCTGTTCCTCACTGCCGGCCACAACTACACCGCGCCGCTCTGGCTGCAGATGACGATCCTGCCCGTGGGGGGCCTTGCGAACGGCCTCCTGCTCCACTACGGCAAGCGTCTCGACCGGAGCGGGCTGGCGGATTCGGTGATCATCGCGGTGAACGAGCAGCATGGCCGGCTGCCGTGGAAAACGCTCTGGATCAAGCCGCTCGCGACGCTCGTCACGCTCGGCTGCGGCGGCTCCGCCGGCAAGGAAAGTCCCTGCTCGCAGCTCGGGGCAAACATCGCGTCGGGGTTGGGCCAGCTGCTGCACCTCAACTCCGAGCTGCGCCGCAGGCTGGTCGCGTGCGGCGTGAGCGCGGGTTTCGCAAGTGTGTTCGGCACGCCCGTCGCCGGCGCGATCTACGGCGTGGAGATGCTCGCCATTGGGCGCATCCGCCACAATTTCCTCTTTCCGGCCATAGTCGCCGGTGTCACCGCGTACGAGGTCAGCCGGTTCTGGGGCGTGCCCTATCCGCGCGTCAGCGTGTCCTTTGCCGGCGAATTCACGCTGCTGCTGTTCCTGAGGACCGTGCTGGTCGGTATCCTGTGCGGCGTGGTCGCCTGGGTTTTCGTCGAGCTGCTGCACGGCTCGCGTCGCTGGTTCAGGCGGCTGCGAACGCGCCTTGCCCTGTGGCCGCCCCTGATGCCTGCGCTGGGCGGCGTGCTGCTTGCGCTGTTGCTGCTGGTCATTCCCAACGAGTACATGGGTTTGAGCCTGCCGCTGATGGACCGCGCGCTGGAGGGTGAGCCGATGCCCTACCTGGGGTTTCTGTGGAAGGCGTTGCTGGTGGCGATCACGCTTGGCTCCGGCTTCTATGGCGGCCTGATCACCGAGCAGTTCGTGATGGGCGCGGTGGCTGGTGGCGCGTTTGCGCATCTGTTCGGGCTGCATGCCGCGCTCGGTGCGGCGATCGGCCTGGTTTCCGTCGTGGCCGCTGCGTCGAATACGCCGATCGCGGCCATCCTGATGGGCGTGGAACTGCTCGGCGGCGAAAGCACGTTGTATGTTGCCGGCGCTGCCATCGCCGCCTACCTCATCATCGGCCACCGCAGCGTTTATCCGGAGCAGCAGATCGCTGCCACCAAGAGTTCCTGGATGACGTCACGTCCGGACGTGCTGGTCAGCCAGGAAAAGGTGCGCCTTTCGCGCGACCTGTTGCGCTGGTGGATCGACCGTCGCAAGCCGCCACCCACGCCGCCATCCGGGCCGCCGGAGGACCGGTTGTAGCTGCATGGGGCGCGAAGCGTCTGCCGCATCGAGTTGCCTGATCCCTGTTCCCCTCTCGAGGAAACGCATGCGAACCTTCGTCCTGCGAGCACGCGCCGCACCGACCGACAGCCGCAAGCTGCTGGCAGCTGTCGGCCAGGACGCGCATACCGAGATCCTCGCGCATACCCTGATGAACGCGATCTTCGTGGCACAGTCGCATCGCGCCGACGTGTCCGTCTGCCTGGTGCTGGAAAGCACGGCCGACTACTCCCGAACGATCCGATTCGTCGCGAGCGACATGCATGCCATCGGCGGCTTCGACCAGGGCGCCTTGATGGCGAAGATCGCGAACGCGCTCGATGCGTCGACGGGCATGGGCAAGGACGAGGTCCGTGCCGTCGAAGCGGGCGTCACGGTACGCACCACGAGCTTCGAACGGCTGGTGCAGGAACTCGCCGCGGACCACGCGCTGTACGTGCTGGACAGGAAAGGCACCCCGATTCGCGAACAGGCATTCGGCAGCAATCCCTGCTTCCTGTTGACCGACCACGTGCCGATGCCGAAGAAGAGCTTCCATACCATCGAACGCCTCGGTGCCAGGAAGATCTCGCTCGGGCCGACGATGCTGTTCGCGTCGCAATGCGTCGTGCTGGTGCATCACGAACTCGACCAGCGCCAGGCCGGAATGGGTGCGGGGAAGAGTTCCTGACGACCCAAGTTACACGTTGGGTCCGCCGGCAGCCGGAAATGGTGCCAGGGACAATTAGGCCGACGTGCAAATTGTCCCTGACACCATTTGTCACACCATTTGTCCGCAAAAAATTGTCCCTGGCACCAATTGTCCGCCGGCGCTCAGGCCTTGCGCAGGAAGCAGGTCTTCAGCACCAGGCGCCCCTGATCCGGTCCGAGTGGCCTTCGATGTGCCCGGGATCGTCCTCCACGAGGCGGATGTTGCGGATGATCGTGCCCTGCTTGAGCGGGATCGAGCTGCCCTTCACCTTGAGGTCCTTGATCACGACGACGGTATCGCCCGGCGCGAGCGGGTTGCCGTTGCTGTCGCGGACGCGCGGAACCGCCGCAGCTTCCGGCGCGTCCCCGGGTGCCCATTCGTGTCCGCAATCAGGACAGATCCACTGCGTGCGATCGGGATAGGTGTGGCTCCCGCCGCATTGCGGGCAGTCGGGTAAATCGGACATGGCATGGCCCTCGGGCAGGAAAGCCGTCGATTATCGTCGATGCCACCCCCGAACCACCCGCACGTGCGGTTCACGACGCGCGTGACCACCACCCTGCCACGCAGGCCATCGCGCTCGAGCGCCGATGGCAGGAATGTCGATGGCGCGGCCCGGGTTGGGGACGCGGTGCCATCCCGCGGTGACGCCCGAGCCCAATCCGGCCCCTCTGTGTGGAGGGCGTGCGAGGTGGTGGCGGTTTTGCCGCACCGGACTCACCCATTGCTCCCAAACTGGCGCTCCGGAGGCGACAGATGCTTCGCGCCGCGCAACCACATGTCCCGGCTGTGATTTCACTCTCGGTTTGGCCGATGGCGTGCCCCTAGCATCGCGGTCCTTCGCACCAGTTCCCGCACGCTCCCATGACCTCCCTTCGCTTCACGCTCGCGCTCGCCCTCGTGGCGGCGTTCGGCTGGTCCACCCTCCACGCGACCAACGCACCGCAGCCCACCCGCCGCTTCTGCAATCCCGCCTCCGGCGCGACCAATCCGATGCCGGCGGACATGTGCTTCAACCTCAATGTCCCCTATGGCAGCAATCCGCTGCAGAAGCTGGATGTCTACATGCCCTCGACGCCGGTGCACGATGCGCCGGTGATCCTCGCCGTGCATGGCGGCGGCTGGTACCAGGGCGACAAGATGGACCCCGGCCTTGTGCGCAACAAGGTGGAAACCTGGGTGCGTGCCGGCGCCATCCTCATCTCCGTCAATTACGCGCTGGTGCCGCGCGTGGATCCGCTCGACCAGGCACTCGACGTCGCGCAGGCGCTCGCCTATGCGCAGGCCCATGCGGCCGATTGGGGCGCGGGTCCGGATCGCTTCGTCCTGATGGGCCATTCGGCGGGTGGCCACCTGGTGGCGTTGCTGGCGGCCGAGCCTTCCATCGCGACGTCCCTCGGCGCACGACCCTGGCTTGGCACGATTGCCCTGGACAGCGCCGTGTACGACGTGCCCGCGGCGATGGCCAATCCATACCATCCGGCGCTGTATGACATGGCGTTCGGCCAGGATGCCGCCTTGTGGAATGCCGCCTCGCCCATGCAGCAGCTGCACGATCGCATGGCGCCCTTCCTCGCGATCTGCACGCCGCAGGTGGCGGGTTCATGCCAGCGCGCGCAGGACTTCGTCACCCGGGCGACGAGCCATGGTGCATACGCCAGCCTACTGCAGGAAAACCTGTCGCACGCCGACGTCAACGCGCAGCTGGGACTGCCGTCCGCCTACACCGCGGCGGTCAGCGATTTCCTGGATGCGCTATACGACGGAAGCTTGCAGTAACGTCGTCGCCTCCAGCGCCCGGGACATCACCACGGGGCCGGTCTCGACACCCAGTGTGGTGGACGGGCCGGCCCTCTTTCTGGTGAATGCGACGGCCGGCCGGCCTGGCCGCGCAGCCCCGGCTACCCGCCCGTGGACGGCCGTCCATACGTCCAGCGCCGCCACAGCGCTTCCATCGGGCCTTGCGCGTGCCGCGACAGCCACCAGCGCGAGAACAGCGCCTGCGCGGCAAACAGGCAGGTCGCGTACGCATAGGTCGCGGGAATGGACATCCGGCCGGCGAGCCCCAGGCCGATGCCATGGAAGACGCCGGCACCCAGCACCGAATGCGTGAGGTAGTTGGTCAGCGCCATGCGCCCCGGCGCCACGAAAAAGGACAGCCAGCGCTGCGCGACCGGCCACGCCAGCGCAAAGGCCGCGGCATAGGCCAGTGCCAGGGGCACGGTTCCCAGCAGGGATGGCCAGCTCGCCTGGCCGAGGCCCGGCGTCCACGCGTACACCACGCTGGCCGGCAGACCGACGCCCGCGCCGACCCGCAGCACGCGCCGGAGCAGTGCCCGGTCCCGCGGCAGCCTTCCGTCGGCCAGCCGCCTGCCGACCCACAGGCCCAGCATCATGATTCCGAGTACCTTGGGAATGCGCCAGGTCTCGATGCGAAGTCCCCACGAGTACCACGGCCCGCTCAGGATCCACGCCAGCCAGGCGCGTCCGTCCCGCCGCTGCAGCCAGGGCAATACCGCTTCGGGTGACTGGTCGATGCCGAAATGATTGCCGATCGCGAAGCTCAGGCGATACAAGCCCGCGTCAGGCGCCCAGCCGAACGCCTTGAACACGGCGATGCCTGCGAACGGCACCACGAAAACCAGCACCAGCGCACCGGCGAGGAGCGACCTGTCGCTCCAGCGATGGAACAGCGGCAACAGCAGCCCGAGCAGCGCGTAAAGCACCAGGATGTCGCCGTCCCAGATCAGGAAGCAGTGCACCATTCCGATGCCGAGCAGCACGAGTACCCGGCGCCGGTAGATGCGCAGCCCATCGTGTCCGCGTTGCGTCAAGCGTTCGACCTGCAATGCGAAACCGGCGCCGAACAGCAGCGAGAAGAGCGTGTAGAACTTGCCATCGACCAGCAGGTGGTGGAAGCGCCACTGCCACTCCGCTGCCACGCCACCGGCATGCAGCACGCGCTGCGCATCGGTCATCAGGCTCCATCCCGACCAGTACAGGATGTTGGCGAGCAGGATGCCGAACAGGGCCATGCCGCGCAGGCCGTCCACCACCGCCAGCCGCTCGGCCGTGGGGTGCGCGTGGGAGCGCATCGGCGAAACGCACGCGCCACGCGCGGGTGCGGAGGCGGTGATCGACACGGCGCGGCGCCGTTCCGGCGAGCGCCGGTTACAGATCCAGCCCGTCGCGCACCTTGACGATGAACGTCAACGCGGCGCCGCTGCGCAGCTTGCCCTTGTTGACGCGCACGAAGAACGGGATCGTGCCGTTGCCGGCGACGGACCAGGTCTTGTGCACGAGATGGTAGAGACCCTCGAGTCCGGCAAGGTTCTCGATCTCCACCACGAAGAAGCCGCTCGCCTCGCCCAACAGCTGTCCCATCTGCCACAGCGAAAAGTTCGACTTCCTGAGGCCCGTCACCGGCGTGCCGTCGGCGTCGGTCACCCGCACGACCACGATCAGGCGGTCGTCGTCCTTCAGGATTCCGCCCTGCGCTTCGACCAGCAACGGGCCGTGGGCGATGGTCGGCCGCGGCTTCGTGCCGGCGGAGACATCCGGGCGGCGGGTGGGTCTCGCCAGCTTGCGGCCTGAAGTCCTGGTAGCCATTTGCGCTGCTCTCCCCGGGTTTCGAAGCTGTCCACGAGAGAGGGCGACGTCGGGGGCCATGAGATCCTGCCCGTCATACGGACCGATACGCTGGCGATCCGCGTCTTGTCGATCGCCCGGTCAGCGCACGGTGCCGAACCCTGCGGCGCGTATGTTGGCGCATCCGCCATGCCCCGCGCGAGGTGATCACGGCACGACGGCGAAGCGTTCCGTAGCCACCCGGTTAACACCGACTGGCCCTGACGCCCCTCTAAACCACGTGCGCGGCGATTCACGCCCCCTTGGCCGCCGGGTGCGGATGCTGCCCTGCCTGTGCAGGAGGTCACGCCCATGCCGCAAGCGATCGAACCCGGCTTCATGGTCTTCCTGGAGGAGGGCAACGATCCCGCCGGCGCCGTGCGGGGGCTTGCTGATGCGTCGCATGTCATGGTCAACGTCCAGAATGGCGGGGATTTCCTCGTCGACGCGGCTGCGGTGCGCGATGTTCATGACGGCAAGGTGATCCTCGATTTCGCGCGCTTGCCACAGCCCATGCAGGACGCGCTGCGGCACCTCCACGATGCGGAATCCGACGACTACCGCGCCCTGGATCCCGCGCAGGGTACGCCGGAGGAATCCTGATGCGCACGGGCGCCCGGACGTCCGTCCTTGACCTGAGTTCCCCACACTGAAGGGAGAAACGAAAATGGCCGGTAGCCGTGAACTGGAAGCACGCTTCTGGAAGCACCTGGAGGACGACCGCACCGTGATGCTGGGCGCGAACGGCATCGCGCCGCGTCCGATGACCGCCATCGCGGAACACGACCGCACGCCGGTGTGGTTCTTCACATCGTCCGATACGGACCTTGGCAAGGCACTTGACGCATCGCAGGACGTGCAGGCGGTGGCGAGCTTTGCCGCCAAGGGCCATGAGCTGTTCGCGATGTTCACCGGGCGCCTCGTCGCGGACAACGACCGGGCGGTCATCGACCGCCTGTGGAATCCGTGGATCGCCGCCTGGTTCGAAGGCAAGGACGATCCCAAGCTGCGCCTGCTGCGCATGGATACCGCCGAAGCGCATGTCTGGCTCAACGAGAACAGCCTGCTCGCCGGCGTGAAGCTCCTGCTCGGATCCGACCCGAAGGAAAGCTTCAAGGACAAGGCCGGCGACGTCGACCTCACCCGCTGACCCCCGCAAAAAATGGTGCCAGGGACAATTTCGGCGCTATCGAAAATGGTGCCAGGGACAGTTTCGGCGCTATCCAGCTGCCGGACGAGACCCCGCTCTGCGCGTCGGATAATTGTCCCTGGCACCGTTTCCTGGCACCGTTTCCTGCGCCGTTTCCTGAGTCAGACACAGCGGGCGGTGGCGCAAGGTACATGCCAGGCGCACGCCGACTTTGCCGCGGCCCGACAGACGACGTTCCTTGGTGGGAAATTGTCCCTGGCACCATTTCGAGGTGGCGGGAAATTGTCCCTGGCACCATTTCGAGGTGTGCCCGTGGGGGCCGAAATTGATCCGCCGTCGCGGAGTGCGCCTCACCGGAACGTGCGGATGTTGACGGGCTGGTTCGTCACCGAGGCCGAGCTGGCGCCGTGGTTGCAGACGCGGATGACGACCACGCCCGCCGTCGCACGCATCGCCTCCACCGTCAGGTTCGCCGGGACCGAGGCGTTCGTTCCCCACGCGAACACAGGCAGGTCGCCGGCCTGCGCATCGCCGACGCTGACGTTGTAGTCGTTGCAGTCGTTGCCCGAGACGGTCATCGATACGCTGCCATTGGCATACCCCCCCGCGGTCTTGGAAAGGGTCACGCTGTCGTTGGCGAGCTTTGCGGTGATCACCGCGCCGGACGCGAGCTTGTCCGAGCCGATGGCGCCGTTTGCGATTTCAACCGAGCCGAGCGAGCCATCGACGATCTCGCCGCCGTCGATGGAATTGTCCTGGATCTCCGAGGCGCCCACCGAATCGGTAGCAAGGTGGGCGCTGGTGATCGCGTTGGTCGCGATCCCGGGGTTCGGATAGGAACCCGTAAGCGCTCCACCGGCCGCCCCGCCGATCACGCCGCTCAGCGCGAACTGGGCAACAGGCGTCGTCGAGACGGCCTGGCGAGGCAGCAGCGGCACGCCATCGACGCTGACCTGCAACCAGAGCTGGGTGCCCATGAAGGCGCCCGGAAAGGCCAGCGTCACGGTGAACACGCCATCGCTCACCGGGAAGTCGGCTTCCGTCACGGTGGGGCCGACCTGCAGGCCCGCATCTTCCTCGTCGTACAGTTCGAAGGTGAAATCGAACGTGCCGTTGGCCGGCGCGCCGTCCTGCGTGAGGCGTCCCTGGTAGGTGAAGTCCGGCAGCTGTGGCGCTGCCGGCGACGTCGATGGCAGGCTGCAGCCGATGGCCGCCGCCAGCAGGGCAAGCGCCATGGCGCGCGCGCGCAGTCGCGCAAAGAGGGCAACGGTCATCACTGGCACTCCTCGAAGGCATTGTGGAAAAGCGAATCGGTCGGCCGATCGGCCAATGCCGGCCAGAATCCGGCGCGCACGGAGAAGGCGCCGCCCGTGGCTTCGCCGACGGTGTGCTGGCCGATGCTGGCATCGATGGCCAGGCAGCCGCCGGGCGAGCGACTGTGGCCGCCCCCTCCGGCAACGAGGGAAGCCTCGATCGCGAAGTCGGCCGCCTGCGCCGTCGCGACCAGCGCCAGCGCGACACCCGCGCACAGCGCCAGACGCCGCAGTCGGGAACGGCCGGCAGTGCGGCGATCCGATGGCAATGGGTGGGACATGGCGTGCATCCTTCCCCGGCAACGACGCCGGGTTGCCACCCTTTCCACGCAAGGTGGCGCCAGGCGGGGCCACGCACCGGTGGACCGGTTTGGCCGCGGCCGTATCCATGGCCACTGCCGGTCGCCGGCCTGGTGCCGGCCGAAGGCACTGCGTCCCCGCAGCATCGGCAGGGCGATCCATTCCCCGCCGCCTTAACGAAGCCCGGGTTCCCCCGGGATCACGCCCTCGCGCTGTCGAATTGCCGGCCTGTCGTTCGTCGTACTGGCCAGTCACCCCACCCCGAGAAGGAGCAGCCGATGATTCCCAAGAACACCATCTGCCTCTGGTACAACGGCGATGCCCTGGAGGCGGCCACCTTCTATGCGAAGACGTTCCCCGACAGCGCGGTCGGCGCGATCCACCACGCGCCCGGCGATTACCCGTCCGGGCAGGAAGGCGATGTGCTCGTGGTCGAATTCACCGTCATGGGCATTCCCTGCGCCGGCCTCAACGGCGGCCCGGCCTTCACGCACAACGAGTCGTTCTCGTTCCAGGTAGCGACGGACGACCAGGAAGAAACCGATCGCCTGTGGAACGCCATCGTCGGCAACGGCGGCAAGGCAAGCGACTGCGGCTGGTGCAAGGACAAGTGGGGCATTTCATGGCAGATCTCGCCGCGCGTGCTGCTCGAGGCGTTCGCCGATCCGGATCGCGTTGCCGCCAAGCGCGCGTTCGACGCCATGATGACCATGCAGAAGATCGACGTCGCCGCCATCGAGGCGGCCTGGCGCGGCTGACATGCGCAAGCGGTCGGCGTGCGCCGTGCGTGGTCTCTGGCGGCACGTGCTTTCCGCAGGCCCTGCAAAAGCGACCCGGACCGGCCAGAACGCCGCATCGGGCAGGAGGTTTCTGCGTCGGCGGACGTCGCCGCGGTCGCGGCGGCGCTCCGGGGACAACCCGGCGTGTCGTGGCGCCCAGGGCGGGATTCATCCCGCTGCTGGTGGTGCGTTGAAACGCGTCTCGCGCGCTACGCCGCCGGAGCGCGGCACGCGCGATCGCGCGCCGGGCAGTTGCGACGCCAGCCCCATGCGTTCGCCGCATGGGCTGTTTCGTGGTCGCGTGTTCGCCGCCCTACCGGGCTAGGAGCTTCACCAGGTCGAACAGGTAATCGCGGCCGACGTAGACCGAGCGGACCTCGATGCGCTCGTCGAGGCCGTGGACCCCATTGCCGTCGGGATCGCCCCAGGGTCCCGGCACGCCGTAGGTCGGGATTCCGACGGCCGACAGATACAGGCCGTCGGTTGCGCCGGTGGACAGCGACGGGATGACCGGCACGCCGGGGAAGTACTTCGCGCTCAGCTTTTCCATCGGCCCGATCAGCGCCGGGTCGAGCGGCGGCGACCTGGCGAGCGGCTTGTCCTTGCGGGCGAGGTCGATCGCGATGTCCGGATCGCCGATGATCCCGGCGAGCTCCTGCCGGATCTCCGCCGGCGTGTGCCCCGGGAAGATGCGGCAGTTGACGTTGGCCTCGACCCGCTGCGGCAGCGCGTTGAGGGCATGGCCGCCGTCGATCATCGTCGCCACGCAGGTCGTGCGCAGCATCGAGTGGAAGCCCTTGTCGGTGTTGACGACGGCCGCCGCCTTGGCATCCTGCGGATCCTTCGCCAGCGCGACCATTGCCGCACCCAGGGCGTCCTTGCGCGCCGCTCCGGCTCGCGCGAAGAAGACGCGGGTGGTGTCGTTGAACTCGGCCGGGAACTCGTGTTCGCGGATCTTCAGCAGTGCATCGGCCATCGCGTAGATCGCGTTCTTGCGCACCGGCTGCGAGCTGTGACCGCCGGGATTGGTGGCGACGAGCTTGTAGTCCTGGTAGATCTTCTCGCCGACCTGGATCGATTGCGCGACGAGATGGCCCTTGCCATCCGTGTCGCCGCCACCGCCTTCGTTGAGCGCAAACGCCGCGTCGACCAGCTCGCGCCGATGGTTGGCGAGGTACTGCGCGCCGTTGAACGCAGTGTCGGTCTCCTCGCCGCAGGTCAGCGCCATCTTGACGGTGCGCCCCGGCTTGTAGCCGTCCTGCAGGAAGCGGATGAGCGTGTCGGCCCAGGTGGCGGCCATCATCTTGTCATCGGAGACGCCGCGCGCGTAGTAGTAGCCGTTTTCCTCCACCAGGGTGAACGGGTCGCGCACCCAGTCCTCGCGCTTGGCCGCGACGACGTCGATGTGGGCGAGCAGCAGCATCGGCGCGAGTGTCTTCGACGTGCCGGGATAGACGGCGACGATGCCGCCGTCCTTCGGGTGTTCCGGCACCGAGAACAGCGTGACCTGGTCGTCGGGAAAGCCCGCCGCCTGCAGGCGCGCCGCGACCTGCGCCGCGGCCTGCGTGCAGCTGCCGTTGGTGACGGTGGTGTCGGTTTCGACCAGTTCCTTGTAGAGCGCGAAGAACTGCTGCTGGTCCGGGCGTAGCGCTCCCATCGTGCCGGTGGGGACCTGCGCGGCGGCAGGTCCGGCCATCAGCGCCACTGCGGCAAACGCGAGCACTGTGCGGTTCATGCACCCTCTCCCCTGCGACCGTCGGTGGCGCTGCTTATAACACGCGGCCGGCGACACCAAGAACAGGCACCGGGATGCCCCACGTCCATCATCCACCCGGGACGGCGCTCAGTACCCTTCCCCCTCCGCCGCCTCCCGCCCCTGCTGGCGGATCAGCGCTTCCTCGCGGGCATCGTCGATGGCCTGGCGGACGCCCTCGAGGTCAACCGCGCTTTCATCCGGCACGAAGTGGCCGGTGAGCTCCGTTTCCGGCTGCAGCGCGCCATTCTCGAACAGCGCCCACATTTCCTCGCCGAACCACGTGTCCAGCAGGTCGGGCGCCCAGCGGCCGAGGCTCGCGGTGAGGTTGTTGACGTCGCGCAGCAGCATCGTGCGGGCGGCGTTGTTGCCGCCGGCACTGACGACCTGCGGGAAGTCGATCACCACCGGCCCGTCAGGACCCACCAGCACGTTGTAGGCGGAAAGGTCGCCGTGGACCAGGCCGCAGCACAGCATCCGCACGACCTGCCGCACGAGGCTGCCGTGGTACGCGCGCGCCTGTTCCGCGGTGAGCGCGACTTCGCCCAGGCGCGGCGCCGGGAACCCGTCGGCATCGGTGACCAGTTCCATCACCAGCACGCCATGGAAATAGCCGAAGGGCTCGGGAACCCGCACGCCGGCCGCGCGCAACTGGTAGAGCGCCTCGACCTCGGCATTCTTCCAGGCCGCTTCCTGCTGCTTGCGGCCGTACTTGCTCGCCCGCCCGATCGCGCGTGCCTCGCGGCTGCCGCGCACCTTGCGTCCTTCCTGGTACTGCACGCGCTGCTGGAAGCTGCGCTGCGCCATGTCCTTGTAGACCTTCGCGCACCGCTCCACGCCGTTGCTGCGGACGACGTACACGGCCGCTTCCTTGCCGCTCTTGAGCGGGCGCAGCACGTCATCGATGACGCCGTCGTCAATCAGCGCCTGCAGGCCTTTGGGGGACTTCACGGGTACTCGGAGGGAACGGCTGGTGCACCGGGGCCGGCGCCAGCGGGCGCGCATGGTCGCACCTTCCAGCGGGCGGGCCAAGATGGCAGGTGGCGCGGACGGGTACGGCCAGGCGGACGTGCCCTTCCGGGCCGACGCGCGCGGGACGGGCATGCCACGCCGCAATACACTGCTCCGGGGAGCCGCCCCCGGCGCATGGCAGGGCTGCGCCGGCTGGAAGCCGGCGTCCCCGGCCGGAGTGCAAGGCCCCGGCAACGGCGACAGGGCAATGAGGAGGACACCATGCGACGAGCGTTTCCAGGGATGATCGTGCTGGCGGCCTTGCTGCTGGCGGGCTGCGGCGGCACGCGCGAGGCAACCCAGCGCGCCAACCACTGGATGGAGCCCGGCTCCATCGTCGGACCGCCGTCGGTCGCGTGGGACACGCCGGCGCGGCTGATCAAGGGCCGCTCGCCGGTGTATCCGATCGGCGAGCTGCTGACCGGCAAGACCAGTCGGGCGGAGGTCGACTTCACGGTCGACGCGGACGGCACGACGCGCGACGTCCACGTGGTCGCGGCCGACCGCGCCGTGTTCGGCCGGCATCTCGCCGTGGCCGTGCAAGGCTGGCAGTTCGAACCGGCGCGCAAGGACGGCGTCGGCGTGCCCTCGCCCATGACCGTCGCGTTCGACTTCACGATCCAGCGCGACTGAATCACGCAGCCGTCACGGCCGCTCGACTCCCCCCTTCCCCCCTCGACCCAGACCCGGCAAGGAGACCGCATGAAGATCGTGACCAGCCTGAGCTTCCGGGGACAATGCCGCGAAGCGTTCGAGTTCTATGCCAGGGTGCTGGGCGGCAGGATCACGGCGGCCTACCGCTACGGTGACGCCCCGCCGGGCATGCCGGTCGCCGATGACCAGAAGGACTGGCTCATGCATTGCTGGCTGGAGGTCGGCGACCAGGCCCTGATGGGCGCCGACATGGACATCGCGTGGGCACCCAACATCGACAAACCCAGGAACGGCTTCGACGTCACCCTGCATACGGGCGACATCGACGAAGCCCGCCGCTGGTACGAGCAGCTGTCGGAGGGCGGCAGGCAGGTGATGCCCTTCGCCGAAACCTTCTGGTCGCCGGGCTACGGTGCGCTGGTCGACCGCTTCGGGGTGCCGTGGATGGTGAACGTGGTTCCGCCCGGCGACGGCAAGCCCGCACACCCCTGAACCGCGCCAGCCGGAGGAGCCCGCAAGCAGGCAACCGCGGCCTCGCGCCGCAGGCGTTCAGCGGGCCGGCTGCGCTCGCACTTTCCCGAACACCCCGGGACGTTACGGGTCGAAGCCGTTGGCGAACAGGACGTCGAGCGGGGTGCCGCCGCCGATGTCGGTCCGGCACGCCGCATCCGGCACGTATTCGAGCGCGCCGATGTCGGGAAAGCCGTCGTTCCGCAGCGTGTTGCAGAAATCGGCGGTGACCCAGGCCACCGGTACGCCCTGGTCCACGATCGCGCTGCCCTCGCGCAGGCGGAAGTCGGCGTTGGCCGGATCCACGAACCAGTCGGCAAAGGTGGCGGGGGTTACTCCCGACAGATCGCCGCTGCTGGTACTGGTGGCGCCGTCGCGGTTGCGGATGGCGCCGCCGACGAGGTTGTTGCGCAGGTCCGCGCTCGAGTCGGTAAAGCGGATGTCGATGCCGGACGTGGCGTACAGCGTGTTGTGGCCGAGCAGCGTGTTGGCGGCGCGATTGAGGTAGATGCCGACGTCGCTGCAATCCATGACGAGGTTGTTGCGCAGCATGCCGCCCTGGTGTTCCGGCTGGCAGGTACCGTCCTCGCAGATGCCCGGCGGGCCCGAACCGCCGCCGCCCAGCGACAGGCCGATGCGCGTGCCGCCGCTGGTGGACCAGGCACAGCGCACGAGGTTGCGCTCGAACAGCCCGTCGCGCGAGTGGCCCTTGAGGAAGGCGCCGTAGCTGACCTGGTCGCCACCGCCCTTCTGGAAATCGGCGAGGGTGTTGGCGCGCACGATCCAGCGGCGGCCACCGACCACGTCGATCTTGGTGACCGGGTTCGCGGTGTTGCGCGCGCGCGAATCGCGCAAGGTGTTGCGTTCCACCAGCACGTCGTCCGGGAAGGCCATGGTGCCGCCGACCTGCTGGCCGTTGCTCTTGATCTGCGCGTTGAAGTCGCGCAGCACGTTGTTGCGTATCACGGTGTGGTCGGCGTCACCGGCTAGGTGGAACGCGTGCTCGCAACGGGTGTCGTCGGCGCACGCGCCTTCGATGTCCAGGCCCTCGAACTGCCACCAGGGCGCCAGCACGCGGATGCCTTCGACGGACGTACCGTCGTCGGAAAAGCGCAGCACCACGCTGCGCGGGCTGGCGGCGCGGAGCACGATGGGCGCGGAGGCGAGTCCCGCCGTCGAGGCGACGAGGTTGCCGGCCACTTCGTACGTCCCGTCCGCGACCATGATGGTGTCGCCGGGCTGCGCGGCCGCCATTGCAGCGCGCAGTGCCTCGACGGAGTCCACCGGCACCAGC
>JAEZQS010000148.1 GCA_023412995.1 Pseudomonadota bacterium | reverse complement strand
GCGCAGCCGCGACCGCGAAACCGCGCATGCGACGAACGAACCGGTGGGCATTGCAACCTGCCACCTCTCGGAAGCAGGCGTGTTGAGCCCGTGGGTGGACTGCGTCGCGACCGCAAAAAAGAAGGGCCGCGCAAGGCGGCCCCTCTCCCCTCCCCGACCCGGTGTCAGAAGCGGATGGTCGCTTCCAGGTAGCTGTAGCGGCCCGGCAGGTCGTAGGTCGACGCGTCATAGCCGTTGAGCGAGCAGCTGAGGCAGACCGGCGGTTCCTTGCCGAACACGTTGTTGACGCCGCCCGCCACGGTCAGGCGCAGGTCGGTCGGCGAGGTCCAGCTCAGGCGCACGTCGTTGTAGGTGGTCGCGCCGAGGTGGTTGCGGTCGGCATCGCTGTCGTCGCAGATCGGATAGCCGAGTGCACCGCCGCAGCTTTCGGTGAGGTCCGAGAAGTAGCGCATGGCCCAGCTGGCACCCCAGTCGCCGGCCGACCAGTTGAGGCGGGCGGTGGCGCGCCACTTCGGAATCGCGCTGTCGGTCACTTCGACGCCGACCGCGCGCGGTTCGGCCAGGCCGGAATCGCTCGCGATCGCCTCGTAGCTGTCGACCCAGGTGGTCTGCAGGCTGGCGCCGAACGTGCCGATGCCGGTCTCGTTGCCGACCCAGTTGATGCCGAGGTCGATGCCGCGGGTGTCGATGCGGCCGAGGTTGAAGAGCGTGTTGTCGAACTGGTTGATGTTGCCGCCCGAGGAGCGCCCGATGCCGGTGCAGAACACCGGATCCAGCGTCTCGACGCAACGATCGAGCTGGGTCTGGGCGTCGGAGGCCTGGATCGCGTCCTTCATGCGGATGCGGTACCAGGTGAGCTCGAAATCGACCTTCTGCGACCACGCCGTGTTCTCGCCCCAGCCCGGGCTGTACACGGCGCCGATGGTGGTGCTCTCGGAGGTTTCCGGCTGCAGGTCCGGATTGCCGCCGGTGACCACCGAGATCTGCGTGTTGGCCTGCTGGAAGTTCGCCGGATCCGGTACGCCGAGCGATGCGCAGTTGGCTCCGAGCTGCCCGGTGGCGAAGTTGCACGGATCCTGGATGGTGGCGTCGAAGCGCGAGAAGGTGCCGTACAGTTCGCCGATGGACGGCGCACGGAAGCCTTCGGCCCAGGTGCCGCGCAGGGTGAGGTCGTCGCTCACCTGCCAGCGCAGGCCGAACTTGTTGTTGGTGGTGCTGCCGAAGTTGGAGTAGTCCGAATAGCGCGTGGCGAGGCTGAGGTCGAGCCGTCGCGCGAAGGCGACGTCGGCCAGCAGCGGCGCGTTGAGCTCGAGGTAGAACTCGTTTACCGAGTAGTCGCCCCTGGTCGGGCCCGACGGCACGCCGTTGGACTCGCCCGCGGTCACCACCGCGTCCGGCGTGTAGTAGCCGCTCTGGTCGCGGTGCTCGTAGCCGGCGGCGAAGGCGAGCATGCCGGCCGGCAGGTGCACGACGTCGCCGGAGATGTTGGCGGTCCAGGACTCCAGTTCCTGCTGGCTGCGGTCCACTTCGGTGAAGAGGATGTAGTCGAGCATTTCCGGCGTGATGGTGCCCGGGCCGCCGAACAGGTTCAGCGGCACGCACGGGTCGGTGCATTCGCCCACCGGGCCGAGCGCCCGCTGGATGTGGGCGATGTTGTAGGTGCCGGTGACGGTCTGGGTCGCCTTGTTCTCGGCGTTGATGTAGTTGACGTCCCAGAAGAAGTTGCGCTCGCCCACGCCGAAGTCGCCGCTCAGGCTGGTGGAGAAGTAGCGCGTGTCCACTTCCTGGCGGAACACGCGCGGGCCGCCCTCGACCGGACGGCGCCCGACCAGTGTGCCTTCGGGACCGATCGTCATGCCGAACGGGTTGTAGGGATTGCTGGCATCGATGGCGACGAAATCACCCAGCCCGTAGGTGCCGGCTTCGGAGCCGAGGAAGATCGGTTCGGGCGCCGCCTGGTTGGTCGAATCGCGCGTGGTGTAGGCGCCCTTGAGGCTCCACTTCACGTAGTCGTTGATGCGGTAGCTGCCCTGCGCGAACAGCGCGTCGCGCTTGCTCGGCGTCAGCAGCAGGTTGTAGGGCGCGAAGTTGAAGCGGTCGGCGTTGGACCAGCCGTGGAAATCGGCAATGGTCGGGATGCCGCCCGGCGCGCCATTGCCGGCGATGTTGCAGAACGAGGCGCCGCCGTCGACCGGGCACAGCCCGCCGTAGGTGTTGGTGGGATCGAGCGGCGCGAACACGAAGCGGCCGGTCGGCGTCGCCGAGCTGCCGTTGTCGACGCCAGTTCCCGGCACCGGGTAGCGCGACTGCTCCCACACGTCCGAGCTGATGCCGTCCTGGTCGTAGTGGCTGAGGTCGACGAAGAAGTCGAAGCGGTCGCCGCTGCCGCCGAGCGAGAAGTTGCCCTGCCGGGTGGAGCCGCCGTCCTTGGAGTAGTCGCCGTAGTTGAACCGCACCAGCGCGCCTTCCTGCGTCTTCTTGGTGATCACGTTGACCACGCCGGCAATCGCGTCGGAGCCGTACAGCGACGAGGCCCCATCGGTCAGGATCTCGATGCGCTCGACGGCGCTGGCGGGGATCGTGTTGAGGTCGACCGCGGCGGACACGCCCGAGGCGGAGGATTCGCTGACCCAGCGCAGGCCGTCCACCAGGATCAGCGTGCGCTTGGCGCCGAGGTTGCGCAGCGAGATGGTGGTCGAGCCGGACCCCACGCCGCCACCGTCGGGCGGGAAGCCGAAATTGCCGGCGGAGTTGAACTTCGTGTTGAGCGACGAGCCGCTGACCGACAGGCGCTGGATGATGTCGCCGATCGTGCCGAGGCCGGTCGCCTCGATGTCGGCGGAAGTGATCACCTGCACCGGCGACTGGCCCTCGATCTCGGCCTTGCGGATGCGCGAGCCGGTGACTTCGATGGCCTGCAGCGTCTGCGCGTCGTCGCCGCCGCGATCCTGCGCGGAGGCGGCTACGGGCGCGGCGGAGGCAAGGACGGCGGCCGCGACGAGCGCGGCGGACAGGGTGGTGCGACGCATGCGCATGGAACCCTCCGGAGAGTGGAACGACGGGCGATCTGCAGGCCGCGACCACGGGCCGGTCGCACTGTGAAGAAAATGTAAAACAGCCGTTGGGATTTTGCTACTACTTTGTTGCCCGGCGCGCAACCGGTTCGCGATCGCACCAGCCGGCGGCGTACACTGCCCTGCCCTCGTCCGGCTTCCTTCCCCTGCACATGACTACCGGCATCCGCCTGTCGCGGCGGCTCCGCCCAGCCCTCTTCCTTGCATCCACCTTGCTGGCCCTGCCCGTGGCCGCGGCCGACCGCGCCAGCGAGCGCGCGCAATTCCGCGCCGCCTATGCCGCCGCGTCCCGTCCGCCGGAGGGTGCCTGGCGCAAGCTGGCGCAAACCCTCGATCCGTCCTATCCGCTGTATCCCTGGCTTGAATACGCCGCGCTGCGCCAGGGCAAGGGCCCGCTCGAGCGCAGCGAGGTCGAGCGCTATCTCGCCCGCTGGCCCGGAACCCTGCCGGCCAGCGACCTGCGCGAGGCGTGGCTGCGGCAGGCGGCGAAGAAGCAGGACTGGGCCGGTTTCCGCGCGCTCTACCAGCCCGTCGCCGATCGCGACCTGCAGTGCGCCGCACTGCAGGCGCGCCTGGCAACCGGCGGCAAGCTCGCTTTCGAGGCCGACCTGGCACCGTTGTGGGAAGGCGCGCAACCATTGCCCGATGCCTGTGCACCGGTGCTGGCGGCGGCGCGCGCACAAGGCGTGCTCGATGACGACCAGGTGGAGGCGCGCCTGCAG
>JAEZQS010000123.1 GCA_023412995.1 Pseudomonadota bacterium | reverse complement strand
CTACCCTGCGCCGCGCCGTCACCGGCCGTCGCGGGCGCGTCGCTGTCGGCGGGCGCCGATGGGGGAAGCGCCTCCGCCACGCCAGGCGCTTCAGGCGAGGGTGCGACGCCATCGTTCGCGCGGCCGGCCGTCGATGCCGGCGGCGCTGTTTCAACATCCGCGGCTGTGGCGGCAGGGGCTGCGGGCGCGTCGCCGTGCAGCGCGCGCTCGCGGCTTTCCGCCAGCAGCCGCTGCGCCGTGCTGAAGCGCTGGCAGAGGGTTTCGGGAATGCCATCGCCGAGGGCGGCCCAGCGTGCGGCCAGCGCCGCTTCCACGTCGCTGCCGGCAGGATCGCGCAGCAGCCCCTCGATCTGCGCGCACAGAAGGCGCGCCTGGCGCTCGCGTTCGGCGGGGTCGCCGCGCAGCAGCCGCAACGACTCGATGCGCTCGCGTGCACGCCGTCCGAGCTGCTTGTCGGTCTTGCGCACGCGCTCGGCAATGCGCATCAGCGCCGCCTCGTCATCGATGCGCTCGACCAGGCCGCTGCGGATGGCCGGATCGGCATCCTCGATGGCGCGTTCGACCAGCAGGGGCTGGCGCGTGCAGCGGGCGAGTGCCGCAAGGCGCAGTTCGGCATTGGGCGCGCGGCGCGCGACGTGCTCGATCAGTTCGAGTGCGTCCTGCGCCTGCAGCAGGCGCAGCCGTTCGGGCAGTGCCGGCGCCGAGGGATGGACGCCGGTCAGGAGGTCGAGCCAGAGGCTGCGCGCCTGCGCCCGCACCGCGGGATCGGCGTCGTCGTGCGCCATGCCCTGCGCGATCCCGGGGTCGGCCAGGCGCCGCAGGGCCGCAAGGCGCACCGACGCGTCGGGGTCCTCGCGCGCGATGCGGCCGAGCGCCGCCGCGAGTTCGGGATGACGTTCGCTGGCGACGGCTTCGCGGCGCGTTTCGGCATTGCTGGAAAGCCAGGGCGGGCGCCCGAGCAGGTTGCGCAGTTTCATGGCCTTGGGATCAGAAGAGGTTGCGGATGATGTGCACGCCGGCGGCGTATTCGCCGACGAGGGTGCCGATGGTGACGAACATGAAGTTGAGCAGCGTGCGCGCGATGCGGTTGCGCCACCAGCCGGTCCAGTGCGCGACGTCGTCGCGCAGGGCATCGAAATCCGCCACCCGCGGATGGCGCAGCGATGCCTCGACGCCCGCGCTGATGGCGGACGCCGGGATGCCGGGCCGGAACGGCTTTAGCGGCGCCGCCACGAACGCGGCCAGCACGCTGAGCGGGTGCGCGGCCGCGGCCAGCGCACCGATCGCGGCGAAGCCGCCGGTGAAAAGGGTCCACGCCAGCAGCGCATCCGTGCCGGCACGGACGCCTTGCGCGAACGCCAGGCCGATGGCGGCGGCAATCACCAGGAACAGGCCCAGTGCGAGCCAGCGTGGCCAACGCGCCGCGGGCGGACGCACCGCCAGCCGTGCCAGCAGCGGTTGCGGCGGCTCCTGCTGGCTGGCCAGCTCGCGCTCGATGCCGGCGAGGTGGCCGGCGCCGATCACCACCAGCACGCGGCGGGCGGTGCCGGCTTGCGCCTGTTCGCGCAGGCGCGCGGTCATGTAGCGGTCGCGTTCGCCGATCAGGGCGTCGTAGAGCGGTGGCGACTCGCGCGCGAACTCGTTGAAGAGGCTTCCCAGCAGGTCGCCTTCCTTGAGCTTCTCGATCTCGTCCTCGCTGACGTCCTCGCGCGTGAGCACGCTGGCGCCGAGGCCGCCGATGATCGAAAGACGATCGAGCAGGCCGACGCTGTAGTACGCGCGCCGCAGCGTCACGCCGATTTCGCGGTCGACCAGCCACAGCGGCAGTCCGCGGCTTTCGGCGCCATCGATGGCGGCCTTCATCTCGGCGCCGGGGTCGATGCCGAACTGGTCGGCAAGCCGGCGCTGGAAAGCCGACAGCGCGAGGTTGGCGGCGACCAGGCCGACCTTGCCCTGGCGGATCACCTGGAAGAGGTCGAGCTGGCGGAACGCTTCCGGGTCGCGCATCGACTGCGCGCGCGACTCGCACAGTTCGATCGCCACCGCATCGAAGGATTCGCGTTCGAGCAGGGCGCGCACTGCTTCGGCGCTGGCGCGCGAGACGTGCGCCGTGCCGAGCAGCACGAACTCGACGCCGTCGCGCACGACGCGCGCCACCGGCTGTGCGGCGAGGAGGTCGTCGGTGGACTGGCTGGCCGGCAGGGCGCCGGGGTCCGTGGTGGCGGTGTTCAATCGCGGAACCGGCGGGTCAGGTCGCCATAGGCATCGATGCGCCGGTCGCGCAGGAACGGCCAGATGCGGCGCACGTTCTCGCTGCGGGCGAGGTCGATGTACACCAGCAGCAGCTCGCGGGCGTCGCTGCCGGCCTGTGCCAGGATTTCGCCCTGCGGGCCGGCCACGAAGCTCGAGCCCCAGAACTGCGCGCCGCGGCCGCCATCGGGCGAGGGCTCGAATCCGGTGCGGTTGCAGGCGAGCAGCGGCAGCCCGTTGGCGACCGCGTGGCCACGCTGCACCGTGACCCAGGCATCGCGCTGGCGCTCCTTCTCGGCAGGTTCGTCATACGGATCCCACCCGATGGCCGTGGGATAGAGCAGCAGCTCCGCCCCGGCAAGCGCCATCAGGCGGGCCGCTTCCGGGTACCATTGGTCCCAGCAGACGAGGACCCCCAGGCGCCCGACGGAAGTGTCGATCGGGTCAAAGCCGAGGTCTCCCGGGGTGAAGTAGAATTTCTCGTAATAGGCCGGATCGTCGGGGATATGCATCTTCCGATAGCGCCCGGCGATTTCCGGTGAGCGATCGAACACCACGGCCGTGTTGTGGTACAGCCCGGCCGCACGCCGCTCGAACAGCGAGGCGACGATGACCAGGTGCAGTTCCGCCGCCCGCGCGCCGATGCGCGCGCTGCTCGGTCCCGGGATGGGTTCGGCCCGATCGAATTCGGCGACGCTTTCGTGCTGGCAGAAATACGGCCCGTTGTGCAGTTCCTGCAGCAGCACGAGCTGCGCCCCCGCGGTAGCCGCTTCGCGCAGCCCCGCTTCGATGGCGTCGAGGTTGGCATCGCGGCTGCCATGGTCGGTTTCCTGCAGCAGGGCGACCTTTAGCATGCGTGGAATGGTGTTCATGCGCGGCATTGGACCAACGGCCGTCCATGGTAGCGCGGATTGCCGCCAGCGCGCGTTCCGGCCAAGGCCGACGGCGCGCGCCGGCGGCGGACGCGGCAGCGGCGTGAGGCGGCATCGGACGTGACATCCTCCCGGTCCGGCGCATCCAGCCCCGATCGCCCGAGCGTGGTGCTGGTCGGCGCGCCCGCCTCGCTGGCGGCAATTGCGTCGGTGCTGCACGATGCGGGCGCGGCCACGACGGTACTGACCGCGTCACGCCCCGATGCGGTCGACTGGCCGCAGCAGGCGGGCAGCGTCGCACTCGTCGAGGCGGCTGACGCCGGCGCACTGCGCTGGATCGACGAGATCCGCCTGCTCGCGCCCACCGCCGCCATCGTCGTGCTGGCGGGCTCTCCCGAGCTGGTGTCCGCGGCGCGCGAACGCGGCGCCGATGAGTGCCTGCCGTGGCCGGGCCCCGGTGCGGAGGTCCTCGGCTACGCCGTGCGCCTGGCCGCCCATCGTGCCGCGCTGCGCCACGTGGAAGGCATCGAGGCGCGCTACCGCCGGCTGCTGTTCGACCTCAACGAGCAGCCGATGTGGGCCTGCGATCCGCGCACCCTGGCCGTCGTCGCCGCGAACCGCGCCGCCTCTGCCGCCTACGGCTACGACGAGGCGGCGTTGCGTGGCCTCGGGCTTGCTGGCCTGCGTGCCGCCGGCGACGGCACGGCGCCCCTGCCGGCGCCGGGCCGCGTGCTGCTCGACGTGCATCGCACGCGCGCCGGGCTGGATCGCGACGTCGAGCTCGGCGTGCACTCGGTGCCGCAGCTCGATGGCGGCGCGCTGCTGCTGGTGCAGGCGCGCGACGTGACGGCGCAGCGGCAGGCGATCCGCCTGCTGGAATCGAGCGAACGGCGCTTCCGCGACTTCTTCGAGCACAGCACGGGTTTCGTGTGCATGCACGATTTCGAGGGCACGATGCTGTCGGTCAATCCGGCCGCTGCCGCGGCGCTCGGCTGCGAGGTGCACGAGCTGGTCGGCCAGCCGCTGGTCGTGCTGCTGCCGCCGGACCGGCACCATGCGGCCGCGGCCTACCTCGAGCGCGTGCGCGAGAAGGGCGAGGACGCCGGCGAGATGCGCGTGCAGACGCGTGATGGCCGCCAGCTCGTCTGGCAGTACCGCAACCGCATCTACGAGGACGTCGACGGCCGCACGTTCGTGATGGCCTATGCGCATGACATCACCGCCATGCGTGCCGCGGAGGAAGCCCTGCGCCTGAGCGAGCGGCGGCTGCGCACGATCGCCGACACCCTGCCACTGATGATTTCCTATGCAGGTGCCGACGGGCGCCTGCAGTTCGCCAACGAGGCGTTCCGCCAGGCGCTCGCCCCCGACGGACGCGAGATCGTCGGCCTGCACACGCGCGAGGTGATCGGCGAAGAGGCCTACCGCGAGAACCGGCCGATGATGGAGCGGGCCTTCAATGGCGAGCGCGTCGTGTTCCAGCACGAGGAAGGGGAGGGCGAGGCCTACGTCTGCATGGAAGTGACCCTCATCCCGGAACTGCCCGAGAACGGCACCCAGGTGATCGGCGTCCACACCATGGTGCAGGACATCACGGCCAGCAAGCGCGAGGAACGGCGTCTCGTGCGCCTTGCGCGCATCGACGACCTCACCGGCCTGTACAACCGCCCGAGCTTCTACGAGCGCCTCGACAACGCGATCATGCGGGCGCGCGACCACGGAACCGCCATCGCGGTGTTCTACCTCGACATCGACTATTTCAAGCAGATCAACGACACCTGGGGCCATGCCACCGGCGACGAACTGCTGCGCGGCTTCGGCCAGCGCCTGACCCAGAAGGTACGGGCGTCCGACGTGGTCGCGCGCCTCGGCGGCGACGAGTTCACGATCCTGATGGAAAACATCCACGACGAGGCGCAGGTGCGCGCAATCGCGGGCCAGCTGCTCGCCGCCCTCAGCCGTCCGTTCGAATTGCGCGAATCGGGCCAGGTGCTGGTGGTCGGGTCCAGCATCGGCGTGGCGCTGTGCAAGGGCGGCACGCTGGCCGCCGCGGACCTGGTCGCGCACGCCGATGCCATGTTGTACGAGTCCAAGCAGGCCGGGCGCGGGACGTTCCGGCTGGCCGAAGTCGGACGCGCAACGCACCTGCCCGATCGCGCGCTGCCCTGACGGGCGGGATCAGCTGGCCGCGCCGGCGACCTCGGCCAGGGCGGCCGGAAGCTGCATGGTGAGGCAGTGGATGCTGCCGTTCTGCCAGATCAGCTCACGCGCATCGACCGGCACGACCTTGCGCCCCGGATGCGCACGCGCGATCACCGCTGCGGCGGTCGCGTCGGCGGGATCGCCGTACGCCGGGACCACGACGCCACCGTTGACGACCAGGTAGTTGGCATAGGAGGCAGCGAGCCGCCGCTCGCCGTCGCGGATGGGGCGCGGCCAAGGCAGGGCATGCAGCGTCCACGCACTGCCGTCCAGCCCGCGCAGCGCCGCCAGTTCGTCGCGCATCCACGCCAGCGCGGCGTGGTGCGGATCGGCCGGGTCGTCGCAGGCCTGGTAGACGATCGCCCCGCCCGGGGCGAAACGGGCGAGCGTGTCGATGTGGGCGTCGGTGTCGTCGCCCTCGAGGTGACCGTGGGTCAGCCACAGCACCTGCTGCACGCCGAATGCCCCGGCGAGCTTCGTGTCCACCTGCGCGCGCGTCATGCCGGGGTGGCGCTGGCGCAGGCACTCCCACGTCGTCAGCAGGTTGCCGAGGCCATCCACCTCGATCGCGCCACCTTCGAGCGCCCAGTCGATGCGGCGATGGCAGGCGCCGGGGAAGACGCCGCGTTCGACCAGCTCGCCGACGAGGCGATCGTCATGGCTGGCGGAAAACTTGCCGCCCCAGCCGGTGAAGCGGAAGTCGAGCAGGCAGGCGGAGCCGCCTCCGGTGACGGTGAGCGGGCCGGAGTCGCGCAGCCAGGTATCGTCGTAGCGCACCTCGAGGCAGCGCACCCGCGCCGGGTCGATGCCCGAGCCGGACAGCAGCGCACGCGCGCGATCGCGCACCGTGGAATCGGGAACGCAGAGGAGCACCGGTTCAAAGCGGGCAATGGCGCCGACCAGCGCCACGTACGCCCGTTCGATGCGCGGAAGCCGGGGCGCCCAGTCGGTGCCCGCATGCGGCCAGGCAAGCATGACCGCTGCCTGCGGCTCCCATTCGGCCGGCAGGCGCATGGCCCCACCCATCGCGATCAGGAACCCTGGATGGCGCCGGCGTCGCGCACGCTGTGGATCACGCGGTTGCGCTCGAAGTAGACCGTGTAGCCGGCGTAGCGCCAGCGGTGGATCACCGGATGCCGCGGTGCATCACCGCCGGCGGGCGCCAGCTTCTCGGCGGGCGCGCCATAGCGCCGTTCGACCTGCGCCATCGTGAGGCCGCGCACCGGAACGTCCACGGCGGAAACGTTCCGCCGGGTGGCCTGGGTGTCGAGCGTCTCGGCCTGGCTGGAAGATGCCGCGCCGAGGGTGCAGCCCAGCACCCCGGCAAACGCCACTGCCGTTAGAAAGGACTTCAGCTTCATGGCACAAACCCTTGTTCCGGAATGGAAGGGAACCACACTTGCTGGCAACGACGCCTGTTGTAGCAGAACCACGCGGCGGCTTCCATGACGGCGCCAGCGGATTGCGGGGCAGGTGGCAGCGCGGAGCGTCGCAGCGTGCGGGGCGGAATCCACGGCGGCCGGCCACAAAAAAGGGCCGCGCGAGCGGCCCTTCTTCGTCCAGCCCCGGCGCCTTCAGCGCTGGCGCGCCTTGAAGCGGGGATTGCTCTTGCAGATCACGAACACCTTGCCGCGGCGACGGACGACCTTGCAGTCGCGATGGCGCTTCTTTGCGGACTTGAGGGACGACAGCACTTTCATGGAACGCCTCGCGAAGGTTTTGCGGATACGGTAAACGGTCGATTGTAGGGGAAACCGCGGCGGGGCGCAAAGCGGGCGCTTGCGTGGAACGCGGCACGCGCCGCTTGCCTCCCGGATTCGTACACCTCGTCGCCCGCTGCGGGTCGCGCCGTTCGGCCATCCCGTCCAGCGGGAAGGAGGACGACGGTGCCGGCGTGTTGCCCGGTGCGAAGGCCCTCACGCCACCACGAACAGGTTGCTGGCGAAGCCCCAGGCGTCGTCCACCCAGCGCGCGGAGACGGTGAATCCGGTATCCGTCGCCAGCTGGTCGATTTCCGCGAGCTCGTACTTGTGGCTGCTCTCGGTGTGGATGGTTTCGCCCTCGTCGAAGCGCACGACGAGACCCGCGCCCGGGATGGCGACGTCCTGGCGCTGGCGCGATTGCAGGTGCATCTCGAGGTTGCGCGTCGCCTGGTCGAAGCGCACCTGGTGGCGGAACCGCGGCAGCATGAAAGCGGCGTCCAGTTCGCGGTTCATGCGCACGAGCAGGTTGCGGTTGAACGCTGCCGTGACGCCCAGCGCGTCGTCGTAGGCGGCGAGCAGGAGGGGTTCGGGTTTGACCAGGTCGGTGCCGAGCAGAAGCGCATCGCCAGGACGCAGCGTCGCGCGGACGCCGGCGAGCAGCCGATGCGCCTCGGCGGGATCGAAGTTGCCGAGCGAGCTGCCGAGGAAAAGCACCAGCACGCGTTCGTGCGGGCGGCGACCTTGGAGGGCTGCAGCGAGCCCCGCCGCGTACTCGGCCTCGATGCCGCGCCAGGCGAGCCCGGGCAGATCACCGAGTGCCCCGTGTGCGGCCGCCAGGGCTCCGGCGGAAATGTCGATGCCGCAGTAGGCGAGGGGCCCCGCCTGCAGCAGCGCATCCAGCAGCAGGCGCGTCTTGCTCGCGCTGCCGCTGCCCAGTTCCACCACCTGTTGCACCGGGCAGGCGCGGGCGATGGCGGCGGCGTGCGCCTGCAGCAGGCCCTGCTCGGCACGCCAGATGCCGTACTCCGGCAGGCGCGTGATGGCGTCGAACAGGATCGACCCGAGGTCGTCGTAGAAGTAGCGCGGCGGCAGGTGCTTGGCGTCCGGGCCGCCGAGCCCCTCGCGGACGTCGCGGGCAAAAGACGACTCCGGCGCAGCGCCCGGCTTCTCCGGTCCTGCAGCAGAGGTCATGCGGCGGCGACCAGGCGGATGCCCGCGTGGGCGTGGGGGTAATGCGGCTGGAACCAGTTGCGGAACGAGCGCCGCAGGAGACAGATGGCGGTCTGCGGTCCGCCGCCCTTGAGCACGAAATGGCGGCCGTCGAAGAAATCCGCGGAATAACCCGGGTAAGCAGGGCTGGCGCGGAAGCCGGGCAGGGGCGCGAACACGCTCGACGTCCACTCCCAGCCGTTGCCGACCAGGCCACGCACGCCAAAGGCGCTGTCGCCGGCATCGTGGGCGTCGACCGGTTCCGGATCGCGCGAGCGGAAGCCGGCGTTGGCGTGGCGCGCCGACAGCGGTGCATCGCCCCACGGCCAGTCACGATCGCACCCGTCGGGCGTGCCCCATGCGGCGCGCTGCCATTGCGCTTCGCTGGGCAGGGCGGCGCCGCGCCAACGCGCATAGGCCGCCGCCTCGGCGTGGCTCACGTACACCGGCCAGTCCAGCGGCAACGGCACCAGCGCGCGCGCCGTGCGCCAGTGCCAGCGTCCCCCGGCATGTTGCCAGTACGCCGGGTGCGTCACCGCATCCCGCTCGCGCCACTGCCAGCCTTCCGCCGTCCACCATGCCGGGTCGGCATAGCCGCCGGCCTCGACGAACTGCAGGTACTCGCCATTGGAGGTCATGCAGCGGGCCATCGCGAACGCGGGCACGGCAAGCTCCAGCGCCTCGTGTTCGTTGTCCCAGGTGAACGACGCGCCAGCGCGGGCGGTGCCGAGCACCGTGCGCCCGCCAGGCACCTGCACCCATTGCGCCGCGGGCGCCGCTCGAGGTTGCCCCTGCGGCACGATGGGGCGCCGGATGGCGGAGCGGTCGAGCAGGTAGGCGAGCGTCTCGGCGTGCATCAGGCGATGCTCGAGCGCCATGCCGACGCGCTCGCGAAGATCGCCGTCGCCGCGCGCCAATGCACCGGGCAGGCAGCGGTCGAGCAGCGCGCGCAGGTCGCCGGCGTAGTCGCCGACTTCGGCCAGCGACGGCCAGTCGTCGGGCCGGTCGGTGGGAAGGTCGTTGCCGGTCGGATCGATTCCGAAGGCAAACAGGCGATCCCACGGGTGGGGCTTGCGCGGGGCGCCACAGGGCTCGCCGAGCAGGTTCCAGTCGAACGCCTCGAGGTGCCCGAGATAGAAGAGGAACCGGTGCCGCTCCGCAATCGGCCGCTCGTGCATGCGCGATGCGCCGACTTCGGCAAACAGCGCGTCGGTGCGCCGCCGCGCGTCATGCAGGCGCTGCAGCAGGTCGCGTGCTTCGTCTGGTGCGGCTTCGACCGCATCCGGGGTCGCGAGCGTCATGCCCGAAGCGTCGCACTTCACGGCAGGTCGCGCAAACGCGTGGGGCGCGGCGCGCATGCGGCTGCACCCCGCGTGGTGCGGTGGCCGGCCACTGCAAAAAGACGCTCCGCACGCCGGCTTGCGGCAACGTGCGGAGCGGTGCGGCTCGATCGAGGCGGGGGAGCCGTCCTCGCCAGCACGCGGAAAAAGGCGTCAGTCGATCGAGAACGACTGCAGGTCGACCGGCGTCGTCACGTTGATCGTGCCGAACATGCCGGCGCCGGGCGCACCGTGGATCTCGCAGTGGTAACCGGCGGTGCCCGGATCCGGGAACGCCACCGTGGCGGACCAGGCGGTACTGCTCGCGGCGCCATTGCCGCCGGCGCCATCGCATCCTTCCGCGCAGCGGAACGCCGTGACGGCGCCTGGGTCGGACTGCACGTTGTGGAAGCCCCCGGCATTGACGAAGGTGACGGTGTCGCCGGCGGCGATGTTGAGCACCTGCGGGCTGTAGACCAGGCCGTTGCCGCCGACCTGGACCGTGTGATCGGCGGCGACGGCGATGGCGGGTAACGCGAGGCAGGCGGCAGCGAGCAGGCGGGTGCGGAGGATGGGGCAGGTCATGCGGGCGTCTCCAGGCAGTACATCGGGAAGCGGAAGGTCGTCAGCGGCAGCGGCCCGCGCGGCCGTCCAGTTGCAGGACCGCGTGGCACAGGTCGAACGGCTGGCCGGTTGCCGGCGTTGGCCGCAGCAGGGCGAGCAGCGCGGCGGCATCGAGTGCCGGCCGCAGTTGCAGCAGCACGGCCATCGCGCCGCTGGCGTGTGCGGCAGCGAGCGAACTGCCCGAGGCATAGTCGTAGTGGCCGCCCGGTTCCAGTGTCAGGATGTCCTCCCCGGGTGCCGTGAGGCCGTGCCCGCCGGCAACGGGCTGGCCGGCGCTGGCGACGGCTATAACGCCGTCGATCCCGGTCGGGAAACCGCCGGGCCGGCCGTCGATCGGCAGGGCACCGACCACGATGGCGCCTCGCGCGATCGCGTGGCGCGTGAGTTCGGTGAGCAGGGGATCCGGCGGCCCGCCGAGGCTGAGGTTGATCAGCCGTGCATCGGCCGCGATGGCCGCGCCCAGCGCGAGCGCCAGCGTGTACGAGGTGCAGCGCGCGCTGCTCGCGCCGGTTTCGGTGGGCACGCAGGCGCGGAAGGCGTGCAGCTCCGCGCGGGGCGCGATGCCGGCGATGCCGATGCCGTTGTTCGCCACAGCGGCAATCACCCCGGCCACTTCGGTGCCGTGGCGGTCGAGGCCCGGTGCATCGAGGTCGCCCGGCACGAAGTCGCGTGATTCGGCAATGCGCCCGGCCAGGTCCGGATGGCCGCGATCCACGCCGGTGTCGATCACGGCGATGCGCACGCCGCGGCCGTCGCCCCAGCGCTGCGCCTCGTCCGCGCCGATGGCGGCGAAGCCGTGCTGCAGGCCGATGTAGGGATCGTTGTAATCCTGCTGGAGGCCGGGCGGCGCAGGCGTCGGTGCGCGTGCCAACGGCGTTGCGGTCGAGAGCGTGCGGAACTCCTGCAGCGGTTGCGCCAGGCGCACGCGCGCATCACCGGCCAGGCGGGCAAGGAGGTTCGAGCGGTCTTCCCTGGCGGGCGCTTCGTAGAGCATGCAGCGCCAGTGCAACGGCTCGATCGGCCAGGACGCCAGTTCGCGCAGGCCGTACTCGCGTGCGATCGCGCGTGCCGTCGCGATCGCGCGCGAACCGCCCGAATACGCCGGAAGCCCGCCATAGCCGCGCAAGGTGGAGCCTGGCGACGCGATCGCATCGGGCACGTCGGCCACGGCGACCACGATCTGGTTCGCGCCATCGGCGCCGGCGGCACGCGCGCCCGGCGGTGCCACCGCCAGCAGCACCAGCGCCAGCAGCTGCAGCACGAGCCGGCGCGCCGGGGCAGGGAAGGTGGCGGCGCTCATGCAGGCAACGGCCTCACGGTCTGCCGCTGCCGCCGGCCAGCGGTTCGGCCAGCAGCACGCCCGGCGTCGCCCGCAGGCGCGCCAGCAGGGCGTCGCGCGGGCTTGCTGACGTGGCGTCGACGGGTGCGAGGGCAAGGATCGAGCCGCCAGCATTGCTGCCGGCGATGCGCAGGCCGTTGCGGGCGAGCATGGCCTGCAGGTCGGAAAGCGGCAACGATGGAGCAGGCACCAGCCGGATGGTCGCGACGACCGGTGCGGTTGGCGTGCTGGACAGGGTGGCGTAGGCGGCGTCACCGGCGTTGCCGCGGACCAGCAGCAGGGCGCCGAGGAGTCCGATGCCGATTGCCTGCGCCACCACTGCGGCAGCCAGCAGGCGGACGCTCCAGCGCGTGCGTGGCCGCGCGCGCGACGACGCCGGCACGGCTCCGTTCGCATCGATGCGCGCCAGCAGCCGGTCGAGTCCTGCCGGACGCCCTGAAGCTACCGGCTCGCTGGACATGCCGGCCTGCACGCGTGCCTGGAACGCGAGCTCATCGCGGCAGTCGCTGCAGGTGGCGAGGTGGGATTCGGCGGCCAGGCGCTCTCCGACACTTGCCGTGCCATTGACCAGCCAGGGCAGCACGTCCCACGTGCGCCGGTGCAGGTCGGGCGTGTCGCGGTTCATGGCGCCACCGCGCAAGCGGGTGAACCGGCATCGCCGCCAAGGGCGGGCAGGCTGTTGCGCAGGCGCAGGCGCGCATGGAACAGGCGCGCCTTCACCGTGCCGACCGCGCAGTCCATGATCGCGGCAATCTCCTCGCACGACTGGCCGAGGAAATAGGCGAGCTCCAGTGTCGTGCGCTGCTCTGTCGGGAGCAGGTCGAGGCCATGGCGCAGCCAGTCCCTGAGTTCGGCCAGCTCGGCGTCGCTGGCGCCCGCACCGTCATCCGCAGCGGCTTCTTCGGGCGGGCTTTGCCCGGCAGCCGCCGGGCGGTCGCGCAACGCCGTCATCAGGCGCCGCCACGCAATGCCGATGATCCAGGTGGAGACGCGCGACTCGCCGCGGAAGCGGTCGGCCGTGGTCCATACCACCCACATGGATTCGTTGACGATCTCCTCGACCAGGTCGCTGCGTTGCGTATGGCGGGCAAGGAAGCGGGCCAGGCGGGGGTGGTAACGCAGGTACAGGCGTTCGAACGCCACGCGGTCGCCGCGGGCAATGGCCTGCAGCCACGCGATGTCCTGCGCATGGCTGTCGTCGCCGTGCGCATCCGCCTGCCGGCTGCCGGGGTGGTTCACGCCGCTGACCTCGCCAAGGCTGTCCTGGTGGTTGTGTACCGCCCGGGGACGGAAAGGTTGCGCGCGCCAGCGGCTGCCGCGCAAGGCTGGCGGGCAGCCGACCCGTTTCGTGATTCGGTCCACATCCTGCCGGGACATGGGGCACCGGTTCCCACGGCAAGCCGCGGGACTGCTATTTTCAGGCCCTCGCGGGGACACGAGCGGCGCGCCCGACCATGTGGCATGCAGTCCACCTTCCGGCCCGGCCGGCGCAGCGCGTCGCGGCAGCCTGCGCCTGCCTGTTGCTGGTGCCGTGGGGCACCGCCCAGGCGCAGTGGGGCGGCGCAGTCGGCGTGGCCAGCGAGAACATCTACCGCGGCGTGCGCCTCGACACCGGTCCCTCGTGGTTCGCCGACCTCCATTTCGTGCACGACACCCGCTGGGTGGCCGGCGTCGGTGCGTCCGCTGCGCAGCCGCCCGGACGCGACGCGGGCACCCAGTTCGCGCTGTACCTCGATCGCCGCTGGCGCGCCGGCGAGGACTGGATCGGCAAGGCCGGCGTGCTGCACTACGAAGCGCCGGGCATCGATGGCGAGGTGCGCTACGACGAAGCCAACATCGCCGTCGGCTGGCGCGGCCGCTGGCAGGCGTCGCTGGCCTGGACCCCGCGCCTGCATGGCGGCTATGCCGGCGAGGCGTACGGTTACAGCGGGTCGACGCATGCCGCGGCAAGCGCGCTGTGGTTCGAAACGAGCTGGCACCAGCCGCTCGCCGGGCGCCTGGCCGGCTTCGCAGGGATTGGCCACGCCGATTTCCATGACGTCGGACGGCACGATTACCGGTATGGCAGCGCTGGCCTGGACTGGGGAAGTGGCCCGCTGCAGCTGCAGCTGGCGCGGATCTGGACCGGCCCATCGGTTGCGTGGCACGGGCTGTACTACGCACCGGTCCCGGGGGAGCAACGCTGGACGCTGGCGGTGGCGTGGGTGTTTGGAGGGTAGTGGCCCCGGATTCCTGGGGCCCAATGATATTTTACATAATAGGCATTCTGCACGTTCCAAGGGGGCGGCTAGGCCGCGCCGGCGGCGCTGCTGGTACATCTCTGATTGCCTCCGAGGAAACGCCCCGTCGCCAGCCGACAAACGCCCATTTACCGACCCACAATCGCCCGCGTTTCATACCGCCTCCAAGAAAACGCCCGGACGAAGGAACAACCGCCGACAACACGCCCATTGTTCTCCGGCGACTGGCGGATCGCAACCGCTGAATTGGCGGCCTCGCACCTCGCTAGATCCTGGCAAGTGGGCGGCCGGCTGCTCGTGCCGGCTAACAACATGCCCTCTGGTTTCTTGGGGTTTGAGGCGCAGTGGAGCGGAGAACCGGGTTAAGCAGTTCGCCTAGCTGCCATGCAGAGAATCGATCAGCGGGCACGACACATTGCCCCGTTGCGCATGGCACTCGTTGACCAGCTTGGACAGCACCGCTTCGATCCGCGCCAGGTCCCCCAGCTTGGCGCGCACGTCGATGAGCCGGAGTGCAGCCAGTTCGGCGGCCTCGCTGCAGTGGGTGCCGTCCTCCAACTGCAGAAGTTGGCCGACTTCGTCCAAGTTGAACCCCAGCCGCTGGGCGGTTTTCACGAATCGCACTCGCGCCACGTCCGCTGGTCCGTAGCGGCGAATACTGCCCGCAGGCCGATCCGGTTCCGGCAATAACCCCTTGCGCTGATAGAACCGGATGGTCTCCACGTTGACCCCGGCCGCCTTGGCGAAGGCGCCGATGGTTAGGGTTTGCTGAGCGTTCACCATCGTGCTTGACTCCGTACTTGAGTACGGAAGTAACGTTAGCGCATCCAGTGAAAGCTCGGAAGGAGATCCCATGGCAGCACCCAGCAATGGCCGCGGCGCATTGGCCGCCGGCGGCCTCGCCGCCATCCTCGCCTCGACCTGCTGCCTCGGCCCGCTGGTGCTGATCACGCTGGGTTTCTCCGGTGCTTGGATCGGCAATCTGACCGCGTTGGGACCGTACCGGCCGATCTTCATAGGCGCGGCGCTCGTTGCACTGTTCTTCGCCTGGCGTCGCATCTTCCGACCGGCCCGTGCCTGCGCGCCGGACGACGCATGCGCCGTGCCCCAGGTGCTGATGGCCTACAAGGTGATCTTTTGGATCGTCGCTGCCCTGGTACTGATCGCCCTCGTGTTCCCCTACCTCATGCCCCTGTTCTACTGAAAGGAGATCGCCATGAAGAAATTCCTCGCACTGCTCGCTCTGACCGTTGCCCTGAGCGCTCCGGCCTGGGCCGCCACCAAAACCGTGACGCTATCGGTACCGAGCATGACCTGCGCCACCTGTCCGATCACGGTCAAGAAGGCGTTGTCCAAGGTCGAAGGCGTCATCGAAGCCAAGGTGACCTGGGAGCCCAAGGAAGCGGTGGTGACCTACGACGATACCAAGACCTCGCCGGCTGCCCTGACCCAGGCCACAGAGAACGCCGGCTACCCTTCCACCGTCAAGGAATGAGTGCATTCCCATGACCGAGGCGATCACGTTGCACATCGACGGCATGACCTGCGGTTCATGCGCAGAGCACGTCCGGCAGGCGTTGGAAAAGGTGCCCGGTGTGCGATCGGCTTCGGTGTCGTATCCGCAACAACGGGCCGAGATCCAAGCCGAAGCGAGTACCAAGGTGACGCCGCTGGTCGCGGCAGTGTCCGAACTCGGCTATCGAGCGCAGCTTGCCGATGCGCCAAACCAACCTCGTGGTCTGCTGGACAAGGCACGGGGTTGGTTGGATCGCGAACAAGTGAAGCGCGAGGATGGCAAGCCGGCGCTGCACGTCGCCGTGATCGGCAGCGGCGGCGCGGCGATGGCGGCGGCGCTGAAGGCCGTCGAGCAAGGGGCGCGCGTGACGCTGATCGAGCGCGGCACCCTTGGCGGTACCTGTGTCAATGTAGGCTGCGTGCCGTCCAAGATCATGATCCGCGCTGCCCACATCGCTCACCTGCGGCGCGAGAGCCCATTCGATGGCGGCATTGCCGCCGCCTCGCCGAAGATCCTGCGTGAGCGCTTGCTGGCGCAGCAGCAGGGGCGCGTCGATGAACTGCGCCATGCCAAGTACGAAGGCATCTTGGCGAGCACTCCGGCCATTACTGTGCTGCGCGGCGACGCCCGGTTCAAGGACGCACGCACGCTGACTGTGGCGAGCGCTGCCGACGGCACGCGCGAGGTGAGTTTCGACCGCTGCCTCATCGCCACTGGAGCCAGTCCGGCGATTCCACCGATACCGGGCTTGAAAGACACGCCCTTCTGGACGTCGACCGAAGCGCTGGCCAGCGACACGATCCCCGAACGGCTGGCCGTGATCGGCTCGTCGGTGGTGGCCGTCGAACTTGCGCAGGCCTTTGCCCGGCTGGGCAGCAAGGTGACCATCCTGGCGCGCAGCACGCTGTTCTTTCGCGAAGACCCGGTGATCGGCGAAGCCGTGACGGCCGCCTTCCGCGCCGAAGGCATCGAGGTGCTGGATCACACTCAGGCCAGCCAGGTCGCCTATACGGATCAGGAATTCGTGCTCACCACCGAACGCGGCGAACTGCGCGCCGACCGACTGCTGGTCGCCACCGGCCGCGCACCGAACACCCCCGCCCTGGGCGTCGAAGCAGCCGGCGTCGAAGTCAACGCGCAGGGAGCTATCGTCATCGACCGCGCCATGCACACCAGCACACCGCACATCTACGCGGCCGGCGACTGCACCGACCAGCCGCAGTTCGTCTACGTCGCGGCGGCAGCCGGCACCCGCGCCGCGATCAACATGACGGGTGGCAGCGCGGCGCTGGACCTGACCACGATGCCGGCGGTGGTGTTCACCGACCCGCAGGTGGCCACCGTGGGTTACAGCGAAGCCGAAGCGCACCACGCTGGCATCGAGACCGACAGCCGCGCGCTGACGCTCGACAACGTGCCCCGGGCGCTGGTCAACTTCGACATGCGAGGCTTCATGAAGCTGGTCGCCGAGGCCGGTTCGGGACGACTCATCGGCGAGCAAGCGGTGGCTCCGGAAGCAGGTGAGCTGATCCAAACCGCGGCACTGGCGATTCGCCATCGCATGACAGTGCACGAGTTGGCCGACCAGTTGTTCCCCTATCTGACGATGGTTGAGGGACTGAAACTCGCGGCACAGACCTTCACCAAGGACGTGAAGCAGCTGTCCTGCTGCGCGGGGTAGCGAGCACCGACCACGACGGCGCCGAACGCGACCTAAAGCGCTTCTACACCGACCCGTATTACGTCGGCGACGAGGCGCAGGCGCCGTTCGCCGAGGTGTTCGGCACGCCGGGACAAAGCTGCTCGACCGCGTTCGCGTTTGCCGAGTACGACTACAACGTTGCTCGCCACACCAACACGCGTGAACTGGGCCTGCCCTATCTCGTCTCCGAGCCGCGCCTGTGTTTTGCAACCCAGGTGGTCACCTTCCAGCAGGGCGACGCCACCGATCCCCTCGACCATGCCCCACATGTGCCCTCCGGCGTGCTGGGCTCGCAACTCGTGGCCGCGAACTTCCCGTCTTCGTTCGAGAACGGCTGGGCGGCGTTTTCCTTCGGATGGGGAGTCGATCGACTGGTCGCCGCCGATGGGTCGACGTTCGTCGGCCAGCCCGTGACGGGCTTCCTCGCGGCGCAATTCGTCAACGGCTCGGTCGACGGCGCGCTCGCGAACTACACCGTGGCGATGCGGCACCGGATGACGGCATGGTGCCAGCGCGATGCCGGCAACGGGACCGTGGGTACCTGCCAGTAGGCCGCGCCTGTGCACCTCGTTGTCGCATGGGTGCGGTTCGCTGCGCCCGCCGCATCCTGCGGCTCTGCCCCGACGCGTAGGGCGGGGGTGGCCCCCCCCCCCCCCCGGCGGGGGGTCCCCCCCCCCCAACCCCAACCGGGGGGG
>JAEZQS010000104.1 GCA_023412995.1 Pseudomonadota bacterium | reverse complement strand
GTGCAGCGTCGCGCCGGCGGCCTCGATCGCCGCCACCTTGGCGCGCACCGCGCCCTCGGGTACCACCACGTGCGCCCGGATGCCGCGGCTGCGCGCGGCCAGCGCCAACGCGGCGCCGTGGTTGCCGGAGGAATAGATGGCGACGCCGCGCGCCGCCTCGGCTTCGTTTAGCGACCACACCGCGTTGCAGGCGCCGCGGAACTTGAAGGCGCCACCGCGCTGCAGGTTTTCGCACTTGAAGACGAGGCTCGCGCCCGCCAGCGCATCGAGCGCGGGCGACCGGCGCACCGGCGTGCGCAGCGCATGCGGCGCAATGCGGGCCGCCGCGGCTTCGATGTCGGCGAAGCCGGGAACTGATGCCGCGGGTCCGGCTGGATGCATACGGGTGCTTTCGCGCGCCAGGAGGGGAGTGACGTTGCAGCGGCTGCGCATCTGCCACCGCGTTCAGCGCGGGTGCCACGGGCGCCACCGCGCATCGGCCATAATACGCAATTCGCGAGGCCCGCCGACGCCATGACCCGACTGACCGGCGCCAAGCCGACGATCCTGTTGCAGGACTACCAGCCGCCCGCCTGGCGCATCGATCGGCTCGAACTCGCGCTCGACCTCGATCCGGCGGACACCGTGGTGGCGGCGCGGCTGGTGCTCGAACGGACCGACCCCGGCAGCAATGCCCCGCTCGTGCTCGATGCCGCCGGGCAGTCGCTGCTGGCACTGCGCATCGATGGCGACGACGCGGCACTCGGATCGGTGCAGGCCACGCCCGAGGCCATCCGCATCGAGGGGCTGGCCGACCGCGCGGTGGTCGAAACCCGCGTGCGCATCGCGCCGGCAAGGAATACCGCCCTGCAGGGGCTGTACCTGAGCGGCACGCACGAGGCGGGTTTCCTCCTGACGCAATGCGAGGCGGAAGGCTTCCGCCACATCACCCCCTTCATCGACCGGCCCGACGTGCTGGCGCGCTATGACGTGACGCTGCGAGCCGATCGCACGCGCTTCCCGCTGCTGCTGGCCAACGGCAACCAGGTTGCTGCCGGCGACCTGCCGGATGGCCGCCACTGGGCGCGCTTCGTCGATCCCCATCCCAAGCCCAGCTACCTGTTCGCGCTGGTGGCCGGGCGGCTGGAAACGCTCGAAGACCACTTCACCACGGCCGAGGGGCGGCGCGTGCGCCTGGCCATCCACGCCGAAGCGGACGTGATCGGCCGCTGCGCGTGGGCGATGGCCTGCCTGAAGCTCGCCATGCGCTGGGACGAGGAGCGCTTCGGCCGCTGCTACGACCTCGACGTGTTCCACATCGTCGCCACCCACGACTTCACCATGGGGGCGATGGAGAACAAGGGCCTCAACATCTTCAACGCGAAGTACCTGCTGGCCGATCCGCAGCACGCCACCGACGATGACTACCGCCACGTGCTGGCGGTGGTCGGCCACGAGTACTTCCACAACTGGAGCGGCAACCGCGTCACCTGCCGCGACTGGTTCCAGCTCTGCCTCAAGGAGGGACTCACCGTCTATCGGGAGCAGGAGTTCGAATCCGACCTCGCCTCGCGTACGCTGCGGCGGATCGAGGACGTGGCCACCCTCTGGCGCGCGCAGTTCAGCGAGGACGCAGGTCCCCTGGCGCACCCGGTGCGGCCCGACCGTTACAGCGAGATCAACAACTTCTACACCGCGACGGTGTACGAGAAGGGCGCCGAGATCGTGCGCATGCTGGCGACCGTGCTCGGTCGCGAGGGCTTCCGTCGCGGGCTGGACCGTTATTTCGAGCGCAACGACGGACGTGCGGCGACGGTGGAGGATTTCCTCGCCGCCCTCGGCGAGGCGAACGATCGCGACCTGTCGCCATGGCTCGCCTGGTACGCGCAGGCCGGCACTCCGGAACTTTCCGTGCACGCGCGCCACGATCCGCTGCAGCACTGCCACGAGCTGACCCTCTCGCAACGCACCGCGCCGACGCCCGGCCAGCCGCACAAGCAGCCTTTGCCGATCCCGGTGGTGGTGTCGCTGTTCGACGCCGACGGGCACGCGCTGCCGCTGCGGCTGGAGGGGGCGGACGATGCACCGGGCGAACGCGTGTTGCTGCTGGAAGGAGAAAGCGCCCGCTTCCGCTTCACCGGCATCGACGCGCCGGCGTTTGCTTCCGTGCTGCGAGGCTGCTCGGCCCCGGTGCGGCTGCTGCGCGAGGACAGCGCCGCGGCACTGGCGCTGCAGGCGCGCCACGACGACGACGGCTTCAACCGCTGGTTCGCCGTCGATGCCCTCGCGCGGCGGCTGTTCGCCCAGGCGTTGGCGGAGGGCAGTGCCGACGCCGCGACACTGCAGGCCCTGGTCGGCAGCCTCGCCGCCGCGCTCGACGACCCGGCGCTCGATCCCGCCCTGGTAGCTGCCCTGCTTGCCATGCCGGACAGCACCTCCTTGACCGACCAGCTGCAGGACCTCGATGCCGAAGCCGTGCACGCCGCACGCCGCGGTTTGGAAGTGGCCCTCGCGCGTGCGCTGGAACAGTCGCTGCTGACGCGCTACCACGCGCTCGCCGCAGGTGCCGGTGCGTCGGCCGACCTTGCGGCGCAGTCACGCCGGCGCCTGCGCAATGCCTGCCTGGCCGCGCTCTGCCGCGTCGACGCCCGCCACCTGGACCTCGCGCGGACGCAGCTGGCCACGGCAGCCAACCTGACCGATGCGCTCGCGGCGCTCTCGGCGCTCGCGAACGAATGCGCCGACGATGCGGACGACTTGCTCGAACAATTCGCGCGCGAGCGGGCGGCGGATCCGCTGGTATTCGGCAAGTGGCTGGCCGTGCAGGCGGCCGTGCCGGCCGCGGCGACGGTCGAACGGGTCGACGCGCTGGCCGCCCGCGCGGAGTTCCGCTGGACCAGCCCCAATGATGCCTACGCCCTGATCGGCACCTTCGCCTCGCGCAACCCGCGCGCGTTCCACCGCGCCGATGGCGCCGGCTACCGGTTGCTCGGAAAGGCGGTGGCGCGGCTGGACGCCATCACCCCGCAGGTGGCGGCCCGGCTCGCCACGGCATTTGGTAGCTGGCATCGGCAGGAGCCGGCACGGCGGCAGCTGATGCGCGCGGAACTGGAGCGACTCGCCGCGCTGGCGAACCCTTCGCCCGACCTCAGCGACATCGTGCGGCGCAGCCTGGCTGCCTGACCACCGGGGGCCGAAAGCCGGCGAAAACCAGCGTCCGAAAGCGGAGGTCACAGTGCGCTTCCGCCCCAGCCGAGCGAGCTGGTCTGGTCAAAGAAGTCTACTCTGACCCTGCTTTTGCAAAGGTCGTCGCGGCCGACAGGGCCACGCCCGAGCAACGCTGGATCCAGTCCCTGGCGGGCCGCCTGCCGTTCGGCAAGGTGCTGGTGGCGATCGCCAACAAGCATGCCCGGCAGATCTGGGCGATGCTGGCACATGGCGTCGACTACGATCCGGACGCCTGCCTGCAGCATCCGATGCATCGGGCCCCCGAGGTCGCCTGAGGAACGGTTTCGCTTCACGTCAGCGCGAGGGGGTAGGCAACGGTCAGACCCACCCGGAGAGAACCTGACCAACTATTCGGACGTCCCAGGAGTGCGCCGGCTGATCCCCGGGCACTGACGACACCGATGGATGAACGAGGTCTCCGGGCGCGGTTTATACCCTGGTCCGCGCCGGCAGCACAGGCGCAACAAGACCGTTTACGGAAATGCAGTCTGACGAGTTGCATTCCTCCTCCAA
>JAEZQS010000093.1 GCA_023412995.1 Pseudomonadota bacterium | reverse complement strand
CCCCCCGGGGCGGGGCGCCCCCGCCGGCCCCCCCCCCCCCCCCCCCCGCGGATGCCTTGCTTACCAGATCTTCACCTGCTTGTCGTCGCTGCGGACCATCGGATCGCCTGCCTTGCATTCGAAGGCCTTGGCGAACGCGGGCATGTTCGACGGCGCGCCGATCGCGCGGTACTGCGCCGGCGAATGCGGGTCGGAGTTGAGCAGCACTTCCTGGCGCTGCGGCAGGATGCTGCCGCGCCAGATGCGGGCGAAATTGAGGAAGAAGCGCTGCTCGGGCGTGTAGCCGTCGATCTTGCGTGCGGCGGCACCCGGATCCTTCGCGAGCGCGATCTGCAGCGCGTCGTAGGCGACGTTGGCGCCGCCGAGGTCGGCGATGTTCTCGCCCAGCGTGAGCTGCCCGTTGACGTGCTTGCCCGGCAGCGGCTCGTAGCCGTTGAACTGCTGCACCAGCTTGTCGGTGCGCGCCTCGAACTTCGCGCGGTCTTCCTTCGACCACCAGTTCGTGTTGTTGCCCTGCGCGTCGAACTGGCTGCCCTCGTCGTCGTAGCCGTGGATCGCCTCGTGCCCGATCACGGCGCCGATGCCGCCGTAGTTGATCGCGTCGTCCGCCTTGGCGTCGAAGAACGGCGGCTGCAGGATCGCGGCCGGGAAGTTGATCGTGTTGTCGAGCGGGTTGTAGTAGGCGTTGACGGTCTGCGGGGTCATGCCCCACTCGAGGCGGTCGGTCGGCTTGCCGACCTTGTCCATCTCGTAGTGGTAGTCGAAGCGCGTCGCGGCCGCGACGTTGCCGTAGTAGTCGTCGGGCTCGATGGCGAGGCCGGACCAGTCGCGCCACTTGTCCGGATAGCCGATCTTGGGCAGGAACGTCGCCCACTTGTCCAGCGCCTTGGCCTTGGTTTCCGCGCTCATCCAGTCCAGGTGCTCGATGCGCGTCTTCAGCGCGTCCTTGACGTTGTTCACCAGTTCGAGCGCGCGCTGCTTCGACTCGGGCGGAAAGGCTTCCTCGACGTACAGCTCGCCCAGCGCCATGCCCATGGTGTCGTTGATGGCGCCCAGCACGCGCTTCCAGCGCGGTTCCTGCTGCTTCTGCCCGTTCAGGGTCTTGCCGTAGAACGCGAAGTGCTCCTCGGTGAACGGGCGCGAGAGGTACGGCGCGGCCGAATCGATGGCGTGGAAGCGCAGGTATTCCTGCCACTGCGCGACCGGCACGTCACCCAGCATCGCGTCCACCTCCTTGAAGAAGCCGGGCTGCGACAGCGAGAAGCCGCCCTTGATGTCGGCATCCTGGGCGGCGAAGAACTTCGTCCACGGGAAGCGCGGCGTCAGCGCGTCGGCTTCGGCCAGCGTGACGAAGTGGTACTGGTTCTCGGGCTTGCGCAGCTCGACCGGCTTCAACGACGCCTTCGCCAGCCGGGTCTCGAACGCCAGCACGTGCGCGGCGGCCTCGCTGGCGCGGTCCTTCGACCAGCCTGCCAGTTCGAACATGCGCGCGACGTGCGCACGGTAGGCATCGCGCAGCTGCGCGTGCTCGGGCTTCTCGTAGTAATCCGGCGTGGGCAGGCCGATGCCGCCCTGGAAGGCGTACGCGATCTGCATCTTCGAATTGCGGAAATCGGCAGCCGGGCCGACCTGGAACAGGTTGCCCTGGCCGCGCGCGAAGGTGTCGGTGACGTAGCTGGCGACGTCGGCGGGCGTGGCGAGCGCCTCGATGCGCGCAAGCTCCGGCTTGATCGGCGCGATGCCGGCCTTTTCGATCGCCCCCTCGGCCATGCCGGAGCGGTAGAACGCGCCGATCTTCCGCTCGATGGCACCGCTCGCGGCATCGCCGGACTGGCGCGCCGCCTTCTCGGCGATCGCGCGCTGCGTCTGCAGGCTGTGCTCGCGCAGCTGGTCGAATGCGCCCCAACGCGTGCGGTCGGCCGGAATCGGGTTTGCCGCCACCCATTTGGCGTTGACGAAGGCGTTGAAGTCGCTGCAGGGATCGAGCTTGCGGTCCAGTTCGCTCACGTCGAACGAGGACTGCGTCGCGCCGATGGCGGCGGTGGACACGAGCGAACAGATGGCGATCGCGAGCGACCGGTGGACGAGCTTGCGCATGCGGGGACACTCCATGGGGAAAGGGGTGGGCCGCTCGCGGTCCGGCGGCTGCGCGACGCGCGCGTCTGGACCGGTGGGGCCGGATGGGCTGGTGACCCTAGTCCGCCGGTCGGACGCCGGCACAGTGTCGAAGGTCATCCCCCGGGCCGGGGAGCGGCGCGCGTTCAGCCAGGGCGGTGCGGCGTGCTGGCGCCCGTTCCCCAGTGGGGACAGCCACTTGCACCGCCGGGATCAGCCGGGCACTGCGCCGGGCGGCGTCGCCGATGCCGCCGTCGGTGCCGGCCCGGCACTGCCGGCGGGCAGCCGGTCGGGTCCCGCGGCGCCCGCCGAAAGGATGAATGCCATCGCCTGGTCGACGCTCCAGTCGGTGGCCACCAGCCGATCGACCGGCACGATTTCCAGGTAACCGCCGGTGGGATTGGGCGTGGTCGGCACATAGACCGCTGCCAGCGCCAGGCCGTCGTCGCCGCGGAACTCGCGCGTGACGAAGCCGAGCGATTTCAGTTCCGGCGACGGGAAGTCGATCAGCACGACGCGGCTGGCGCCGCCCGGCCGCGACTGCAGCATGCCGAGCAGCTTCTTGCTGCCGCCATAGATCGCATGTGCCACCGGGATGCGCCCGACCAGGCGCTCGAAGGCGCCGAGCAGGCGCTGGCCGAGCACGCGGCTGGCGGCGAATCCCAGCAGGTAGAAGGTGATGAGGGTGGTGGCGAAGGCCAGCAGCGACACCAGCCAGGACTGGCGCACGCGGCCGAGCGTGTCGGGGAAGGCCTCGAACAGGATCACCACCCACGGCAGGTTCACCTCCGACAGCAGCGCGAAGATGGCCTTGAAGACGGTCCAGGTGATCCAGACCGGAATGAAGGTCAGCAATCCGGTCAGGAGGTAGCGCCGCACCCGCAGCGCGGGCAGCACGCGTGCGCGGATCACCGGCCGGGTCCGCGCCCGGTGCCCGCGCCAGCGGCGGCAGGGGAGGCGGCGGCCGCGCCTTCCGGCAGCTCGCGCACGACGCGGAAGCCGACGTCGGGGTAGCCGATGTCGCCATCGACGCTTTCGTGGCGAAGCAGGTTCGAGGCCTCGTCCTCGTCGCGCCAGGACAGGCCACGGAAGGTGCGTGCGCCACAGCCGCCGCGGGCACTGCCGGCGCAGCCAGCGACCCATTCGCTCACGTTGCCGGCGATGTCGTACAGCCCCGGCGTGGTGGCGGCGAAATGCGCGACCGGCGAGGTGTGCTCGAACGCGTCGCTGCAGTCCTCCGAACGGGAGGCGCGTGGGCCGATGTTGCTGGCGCGACAGCCGGTTCCGGCGCCGGCCGCGCGCGCCGCCAGCTGCCACTCGACCGTACTCGGCAGGCGGTAGCGCGCGCCGGTCCGTTCGCCCAGCCAGCGGGCGTAGGC
>JAEZQS010000051.1 GCA_023412995.1 Pseudomonadota bacterium | reverse complement strand
CCGTTGGCCAGCGCCTTCAGCAACGTCGCGGCCTCGTCGGCGTTCGCGCGCATCGCCGCCGGATCGAAGCCGGGGGCGGGCAGGGCGGCGTGGGGGCGGCGCGGCATCGCTACGGGTTCCCGCTCTCCAGGGGCAGGCCGGCATCCTGCCATCCGAGCACGCCGCCTGCCAGCGAGGACACCGCGCTGAAACCCATCCGGCCCAGGCTCTCGGCCGCCAGGGCCGCGCGGCCGCCGGTGCGGCAATACAGGACCAGCGGCCGCTCGCGCAACGCTAGCGGTTCGGCGGTTCGGCAGGCCAGCGCCGGGTGCGCCTCGACCTGGAACTCCAGCACGCCACGGGGCAGGTTGGCGGCGCCGGCAATGTGGCCTTCGGCGAATTCGGCCGGCTCGCGCACGTCGACCAGGGCGGCGCCAGCGGCAACGGCCGCCAGCACGTGCGTGGGCGTGAGTTCCCGGATGCGGCGGCGCGCGCTGGCAACCAGGGCGTCGACGGCGACGCGCGCCGGCTGGGTGGATGCAGTCATGGGGGAACCCTCCGGGGTATCGATCCGGCGGCCAGTATGCAAAACATTCTAATAAATTGATAGCTAATTTAGAGAAATATGATATAAGACTGGCTTGACGTTGGTCAGACCACGCGCCGCGATGCCGGCGCACCCTGCCCGCGCTACCTTCCACGTGGAGATCGACATGGCACACGTCGTCATCATCGGGGCCGGCATTGGCGGCATGAGCGCCGCCTTCGAGATCAAGGAAGCGCTGGGCAAGGCGCACCAGGTCAGCGTGGTGGGCGATGGCCGCCAGTTCTCGTTCACCCCATCCAACCCCTGGGTCGGTATCGGCTGGCGCGAGCCGGCCGATGTGCAGCTGGACGCCGCTGCCGCGCTGGACAAGCGTGGCATCGGCTTCATCGACGTGCCGGCGAAGCGGGTGGATCCGGCGGATAACCGCATCGAGCTGGCCGACGGCCGCTCGCTCGGCTACGACTACCTGGTGCTCACCACCGGACCGCGGCTGGCCTTCGACGAGGTACCTGGGCTGGGGCCGGAAAGCGGCCACACGCAGTCGGTGTGCACCACCGCGCATGCGACCGCCGCCTGGCAGGCCTACCAGCGGTTCCTGGAAAACCCCGGGCCAGTGGTGGTCGGCGCGGCGCAGGGGGCGAGCTGCTTCGGCCCCGCCTACGAATTCGCGATGATCCTCGACACCGACCTGCGCCGGCGTCGCCTGCGCGACCGCGTGCCGATGACCTTCGTCACGCCCGAGCCCTACATCGGCCACATGGGGCTGGGCGGGGTGGGCGACTCGCAGGGCATGCTGGAGCGCCAGTTGCGCCAGCGCCACATCAAGTGGATCACCAACGCGCGCATCGACCAGGTCGAGGACGGCCAGATGAAAGTCAGCGTGCACGACGCGCACGGGCAAGCCGAAGGCCAGCAGCAGCTGCCGTTCCGCTACGCGATGGTGATCCCGGCATTCACCGGCATCGACGCGCTGCGAGGGGTGGAGGGGCTGGTCAATCCGCGCGGCTTCGTGCTGATCGATGCGCGGCAACGCAACCCGGCCTTCCCGAACGTCTACGCCGCCGGCGTGTGCGTGGCGATCCCGCCGGTGGAAGCGACCCCGGTGCCGACCGGCGCGCCCAAGACCGGCTTCATGATCGAATCGATGGTCACGGCCCTGACCGCGAACATCCAGGCCGCCGTCGAAGGCCGGCAAGGCACGGCCGAGGGCACGTGGAATGCCGTGTGCCTGGCCGACATGGGGGACAGCGGGTTCGCCTTCGTGGCGATCCCGCAGATCCCGCCACGCAACGTCACCTGGGCGAAGGAAGGCAAGTGGGTGCACCTGGCCAAGGTCGGCTTCGAGAAATACTTCCTCCACAAGGTCCGCGTCGGCAACACCGGGCCGTTCTACGAGAGCTCGCTGATGAAGCTGCTCGGCATCGAGCGGCTCAAGCCCGCCCGGCATGAATCCCCCACCACGCACTGACCCCCTGCAACCTTCCCGCACGAGGAGTTTCCCCATGAGCATCGATCGCTTCGTACTCGCCTTTGCCGGCGCCGTCATCCTCGCCAGCCTGGCCCTGGCGCACTTCGTCTCGGCGGGGTGGCTGTGGCTGGCCGCCTTGGTCGGCTTCAACCTGTTCCAGTCCGCGTTCACCGGGTTCTGCCCGCTGGCGATGCTGCTGCGCAAGCTCGGCATGAAGCCGGGCTGTGCGTTCCCGGCGCCGTGAGGAACGGCTGATGGGCATGCCGCGCCACCGGCTTCCGCCAGCCATGCGACATGCGCTGCTGGTGGTGCTGCTGGCGCTGGGGGCTTGCGGGCGGGACACCGCGCCGGCACCCGGGACCGCCAGCGCGCCGGCGCTGGCCAGCCTCACGGTGCACGCGCAGGACGCCGTGCGCGAGCAGGCCTGGGACGGCGTGGTGGAAGCCACCCGCCAGGCAACGCTGTCGGCGCAGACCGCCGGGCGGGTGGTCGAGTTGCCGCATGACGTCAACGACACGGTGGAGCAGGGCGCCACGCTGGTGCGCTTCACCGACATCGAGCAGAAATCCGCGCGCGGCCAGGCGCAGGCGCAGATCGCCTCCGCCCAGGCGGCCTACGACGAAGCCGATGCGGCCCTGCGCCGGGTCGAGGCGGTCTTCGCGCGCGGGCTGGTCGCCAGGGCGCAGCTCGACCAGGAGCGCGCGCGCCGCGATGCAGCGCTGGCGGCCCTGCGTGCGGCAAAGGAGCAGCTCGGCGGGATCGGCCAGCAGCTCGATTACACGGTGGTGCGCGCGCCCTACGCGGGCGTCGTCACGCGACTTTACGTCCAGGTCGGCGAGGCGGTGCAACCGGGCCAGCCGCTGATCGGCGCGGTCTCGCTGCGCGACCTGCGCGTCAACGTGCAGGTGCCGCAGAGCGCGGCGGCGGCGATCCGCCGGCTGCAGGCCGCCGACGTGCTGCTGGACGACGGCCGCCGCATCGCTGCCGGCCAGGTGATCGTGTTTCCCTACGCCGACCCGGACACGCACAGCGTCAACGTGCGACTCGAACTGCCCGGGATCCATGCTGGCCTGTATCCGGGCGTGACCGTGCGGGTGGCCTTCGCGACCGGCCGTGCGCCACGGTTGACGGTGCCGGTGGCGGCTCTTGTGCAGCGGGGCGAGCTGGCCGGCGTGTACGTGCTGGACGATGAGGGTGTCGCCTTGCGCCAGCTGCGCCTGGGCGCGCGGCAAGGCGGGCGCGTCGAGGTGCTCGCGGGACTGACCGATGGCGAGCGCATTGCCGAGGACCCCGACGCCGCGGCGCGCTGGCTCGTTGCCCGGCGCGAAGCGCGGCCATGAGCGACCCGGCGCTCGGTTTCTCCGGGCGCATCGCCCGTGCCTTCCAGGTTTCGCCGCTCACGCCGGTCCTGGCGCTGGCGGCGCTCTTGCTCGGGCTGGCGGCGATGCTGGTCACGCCGCGCGAGGAGGAGCCCCAGATCGACGTGACCATGGCCAACGTCAGCGTGCCGTTTCCCGGCGCGGACGTGGGCGACGTGGAGAACCTGGTCGCCTTTCCGCTGGAGCAGAAGCTCGCCGAGATCGAAGGCGTCAAGCACGTGTATTCGGTGAGTACCCCGGGCATGGCGGTGCTGACGGTGGAATTCCAGGTCGGCGTGCCGCGCCAGGACGCCATCGTGCGGCTGTACAACCAGGTGTTCCAGAACCGCGACTTCGTGCCGCCCGGGCTGGGCGTCGGCCCGCCGCTGGTGCGGCCGATGGGCATCGACGACGTGCCGGTGATGGCGCTGACGCTGTGGAGCGACGACCCGGCGCAGGGCCCCACCAGCCTCGCCGAGGTCGCGCACACGCTGGAAACCGAATTGAAGCGCGTGCCCGGCACGCGCGACGTGTTCACCATCGGTGCGCCGCAACGCACGGTGGTGGTGGAACTGGACGCCTCGCGCCTGGCCGCCTACGGCCTGGCGGCCGACGACCTTGCCGGTGCCCTGCAGGCAGCCAACGTGGCCACCCAGGCCGGCGAGCGGATCGCGGGCGACCGCACGTTGCCGGTGACCGCCGGGCGCTTCCTGGCCGCGGCGCAGGACGTGTCGGAGCTGGTGATCGGGCTGCGCCAGGGCCAGCCGGTGTTTCTCTCCGACGTGGCCACGATCCGAGCGGGCGCCGATGTGCCGTCCAGCTACGCCTGGTTCGGCGCACCCGCCGGCCGCGGCGGCCCCGACACCGGCAACGCACCCGCGGTGACCCTCGCGGTGGCCAAGAAGCCCGGCAGCAATGCCGCCGACATCACCGGCGCCATCCGTGCCCGGCTGCCGGCGCTCGAGGGCATCGTGCTGCCGGCCGGCGTACACGCCACGGTGACCCGCGACTACGGCCAGACCGCCACCGACAAGGCGGACAAGCTGATCCAGAAACTCCTGTTCGCCACGCTGTCGGTGGTTCTGCTGGTGCTCTTCGCACTGGGATGGCGCGAGGCGATCGTGGTCGGCGCGGCCGTGGTGATCACCCTGGCGCTGACCCTGTTCGCCTCGTGGGCGATGGGATTCACCATCAACCGCGTGTCGCTGTTCGCGCTGATCTTTTCGATCGGCATCCTGGTCGACGATGCCATCGTGATCGTGGAAAACATCCACCGGCACATGGCACTCGGCGGGCGCACCCTGCGCCGGGCCATCCCCGAGGCGGTCGCCGAGGTGGGCGGACCGACCATCCTGGCCACCTTCACGGTGATTGCGGCGCTGCTGCCGATGGCATTCGTGTCCGGCCTGATGGGGCCGTACATGCGCCCCATCCCGATCAACGCCTCGGCCGGCATGCTGCTGTCGCTGGCGGTGGCCCTGGTGGTGACGCCCTGGCTGGCGCTGAAGCTGCTGCGCCCGCACGCGCACGGCGATGCCGCGGGCGCCACGCACGCGGGCGATGGCGGCCGCCTGCATCGCGGTTTCCGGCGCCTGATGTGGCCCTTCCTCGACGGCGCCCGCGCACCACGCCGCCGTCGCCTGCTGTTTGCCGCGATGGGGCTGCTGGTGCTCGCCGCCGTCGCCCTGGTGGGGGTCAAGGCGGTGGTGCTGAAGATGCTGCCGTTCGACAACAAGTCCGAGTTCCAGGTAGTGGTGGACATGCCCGAGGGCAGCACGCTGGAGCACACCAACCAGCTGCTCGGCGAGCTGGCGCAGGCGGTGGCGAAGGTGCCCGAGGTGGTCGACTGGCAGGGCTACGCCGGCACCGCGGCGCCGATCACCTTCAACGGGCTGGTGCGCCAGTACTACCTGCGGCGCGGCCCCCTGGTGGGCGACCTGCAGGTGAACCTGGTCGACAAGCACCTGCGTGACCGCCAGAGCCACGCGATCGCACTCGCAGTGCGCCCGGTGCTGGCCAAGATCGGCGCACGCCATGGCGCGTCGGTGAAGCTGGTCGAGGTGCCGCCGGGGCCGCCGGTGATGGCGCCGATCGTGGCGGAGGTATACGGGCCCGACTACGCCACCGTGCGCAAGCTGGCGCTGGGGCTGGAGCGCGATTTCCGCGCCCACCCCGACCTGGTCGACATCGACACCAGCGTGGAGGCCGCCGCGCCGCGCGAAGTGGTGGTGGTCGACCGCAGCCGCGCCGCACGGCTTGGACTGGACCAGGCCACCATCGCGCAGGCCCTGCGTACCGCCCTCTCGGGCGACGACGCCACCTACCTGATGGACGGTCGTTCGCGCTACGCCGTGCCGGTGCGCCTGCGCCTGCCCGCCAGCGACCAGGCGACGCTCGACCAGCTGCTGGCCCTGCGCGTGCGGGCGCAGGGCGGGGCGCTGGTGCCGCTGTCCGAAGTCGTGCGCGTCGAGCCGGCGCGATGGGAAGGGGCGATCTACCACAAGGACCTGCTGCCGTACGCGATGGTCACCGGCGACGACGCCGGCGCCACCGACAGCCCGCTCTACGGCATGTTCTCGCTGGTGGGCCAGCTGCGCCGCGGCACGCTCGATGGCCAGCGGCTGGGGCAGCATTTCATCGCGCAGCCGGCCGACACCGTCCATCCCTCGGTCAAGTGGGACGGCGAGTGGCAGATCACCTGGGAGACCTTCCGCGACATGGGCCTGGCCTATTCGGTCGGCCTGCTGCTGATCTACCTGCTGGTGGTGGGTCAGTTCAGGAGCTACATGCTGCCGCTGATCATCATGGCGCCGATCCCGCTCACCGTGATCGGCGTGATGCCGGGCCATGCGCTGCTCGGCGCGCAGTACACCGCCACGTCGATGATCGGCATGATCGCGCTGGCCGGCATCATCGTGCGCAACTCGATCCTCCTGATCGATTTCATCAACCACGCGCTGGCCGCCGGCCAACCCCTGCGCGAGGCGGTGATCGACGCGGCGGCGGTGCGGGCCAAGCCCATCGCGCTGACGGGCCTCGCCGCGATGATCGGCGGCTTCTTCATCCTCGACGACCCGATTTTCCAGGGTCTGGCGGTGTCGCTGGTGTTCGGCATCCTGGTTGCCACCGTGCTGACCCTGCTGGTGATCCCGCTGCTGTATTACGCATGGATCGAGCGCCATCCGATCGAACCGCAAGGAACCCCAAGGCCATGAGCGAGATCCAGGAGTTCACCCTCACGCTGACCCAGGAAGAGGACTTCGTCTTCCGCATCGAGTTCGACGACACCGCGATCCCGGACCTGCTCAGCGACGAGCCGCCGCCCCAGGGCGCAAGCCGTGGCCCGAATCCCTCGCGGATGCTGGTGGCCGCGGTCGCCAACTGCCTCAGCGCGAGCCTGCTGTTCTCGCTGCGCAAGTTCAGGAACCGGCCCGGCACCCTGGTGACCCATGCGAAGGCCCGGCTGGAACGCAACGAACGCGACCGCCTGCGCGTGGCCCACATCGACGTGCGCATCACCCTGCCGGAAGCGGTCGCCGACTACGCGTTCGCCGAGCGCCTGCTCGGCCAGTTCGAGGAGTTCTGCGTCGTGACCGAAAGCGTCCGCGCCGGCATTCCCGTGGGCGTCACCGTGCAGGACGGTACCGGCAAGGTGGTGCACGTCGCGCCGGCGCAGGGCGGGCTCAGCCGATCCTGAGGGCCTCGCCGGTTTCGGGCAGCCCGCAGTCGAAACCGCCGTCGCGCAGCTTCTCCTGCAGCGCCAGCATGCCGCGCCCGGGTTCGCCATGGACCAGGAACACCTTTCGCCGCGGCGCGTCGCCCAGCCAGGCCAGCAGGGTGGGCTGCGCCGCGTGCGCCGAGAAGCCGTTGATCGTCCACACCTGCGCCCGCACCGGAATGTCCTCGTTGAACAGGCGCACGTGGCTCGCGCCATCGACGATGCGCCGCGCCAGCGAACCTTCGGCGGCGAAACCGACGAACACGATGCTGGCGCGGTCGCGCCAGAGGTTGTGCTTGAGGTGGTGGCGCACGCGCCCGCCGTTGCACATGCCCGATCCGGCCAGGATCACCGCGCCGCCGTCGATGCTGTTGATCGCCATCGATTCGCTTGTCTCGCGCGTGAAATGGAGGCCCGGCATCGCGAACGGGTCGCCATGCGCGAGTTCGGCGCGGAAGGCTTCGTCGAAGCACTCGGGATGGCGGCGGAAGATGGCGGTGGCCGAGATCGCCATGGGGGAATCGAGGAACACGCGCAGGTGTGGCGGCAGCAGGCCTTCGCGCAGCCCGCGATGGAGGTAGTAGAGGATTTCCTGCGCGCGCTCGAGTGCGAATGTCGGGATGATGACATTGCCATGGCGTGCCATCGTCTCGCGGATGGCCTGGTACATTTCCGCGATCGAGTCGGGCAGCGACCGGTGCGGGCGGTCGCCGTAGGTCGATTCCATCACCACATAGTCGGCCGCCGGGGCCGGCTGGGGATCGCGCACGATGGGACGTCCGGGATTGCCGAGGTCGCCGGAAAACACCATCCGGCATGGCCGCTCGCCATCGTCCAGCTCGAGCAGGATCGAGGCGGAGCCGAGGATGTGCCCGGCATCGAGAAAGCACGCGTGCACGCCGTCGGTGACGGCGACCCGTTCGCCGTAGGCGACGTCCGGGCCGAAGAAGTCGAGTGCGTGCAGGGCGTCGTCCGTGGTGTAGAGCGGCTCCGCGTCGGCGTCGCCGCTGCGGTTGCGCCGTTGCGCGCGGCGTGCTTCCTCCTCCTGCAGGCTCGCCGCGTCCAGCATCACCACGCGCGCCAGCTCGCGCGTTGCGGCGGTCGCCAGGATGCGGCCGCGGAATCCGTCACGCACCAGCTTCGGGATGCGCCCGCAATGGTCCAGGTGGGCGTGGGTGAGCAGCAGCACGTCGATCCCGGCCGGGTCGAAGCCGAACGGCCCCGCGTTGGCGCGCTCGACATCCTGGCTGCCCTGGAACAGGCCGCAGTCGACCAGCACGCGGCGGTCGTTGCAGGCGACCAGGTGGCAGGAGCCGGTCACCTGGCGCGCGGCGCCGTGGCAGCGGTACTCGATCATGCAGCCTCCTTCGATGGCGGGCGCGGATGCCCGCGGTGGTGCCGTGCGTAGCGCAAGCCTTCGAGCCACGCGAGCCCGGCGAGGACCATTCCCGCGGCGGCAAGCAGGGCCCGTGCATCCGGCACCGCCACGCCCATCAGGTCGCGCAGGAGTGGCAGGGCGAACACGCTGGCCAGCATCAGCAGCAGGGCCGCCACCATGCGCAGTCGCCAGGGGTTCGGCGGCGTGCCTGACGCCGCGGGCGCGCGCGCGGGGACGCGGTTGGCGAGGGTCAGCAACAGGACGCCGGCCACCAAAGCGATGAACACCGCGCCACGAACCACGGCTTCGCTGCCGCCGGTGGCGGCCAGCAGGCGGTGGCCGGCCAGCAGGATGGCGGCGAAGCCGAGGCCCTGGACGATGCCGTAACCGAGGTTGGACCAGGCGAAGGGGGAGACGGCCGGATCGCGCGGTGGCCGCTGCATGATGTCGGCGGCTTCCGGTTCCGCCTCGAACAGGATCGAGCAGGCAGGATCGATCAGCAGCTCCAGCAGCACGATGTGCACCGGCATCAGCAGCACCGGCCAGTGCAGCAGTGCCGGCACCAGCGCAAGCGCGATGATCGGCATGTGCACGGCGAACACGAAGCGGCTGGCGCGGGTGATGTTGTCGTAGATGCGGCGGCCCTGGCGGATCGCGCCGACGATGCTGGCGAAACTGTCGTCCAGCAGCACCAGGTCGGCCGCTTCGCGAGCGACGTCGGTGCCGCGTTCGCCCATCGCGATCCCCACGTCGGCAGCCTTCAGCGCGGGCGCATCGTTGACCCCGTCGCCGGTCATCGCGACCACCTCGCCGTCGCCCTGCAGCAGGCGCACCAGGCGCAGCTTCTGTTCCGGCTGCAGGCGCGCGCAGATGTCGGCGTGGCGCAGGCGCTCGCTCAGCCGGGCATCGTCCAGTGCGTCGATGTCGTTGCCCGTGACGACGTCCGCGCGCTCGCTCAGGCCGACCTGCCGGGCGATCGCGCGCGCGGTCTCGGGATGGTCGCCGGTGAGCATCACCACGCGCACGCCGGCGCGGCGGCATTCGGCCAGCGCAGCCGGCACGTCGTCGCGCGGCGGATCGACGAAGCCGACCAGGCCGAGGAAGCGGAACGTGAAGTCGTGCTGGCTGCGGGGCCATTCGCTGCCCCGCCATTCGCCCCGCGCCACGCCGAGCACGCGCAGGCCACGCATCGCCATCGCCTGCACCCGTGCGAGGATCGCCGCGGCGTCGCCCGCGCCCAGGTGGCAGAGGTCGATCACCGCTTCGGGCGCACCCTTGGTGGCCAGCAGGTGCAGCGTGCGCGCATCGCCGCGGAACACGTGGGTAATCGCCAGGATGTCCGGCGACAGGCCGTAGCCGAACTCGGGCGACCAGTCCGCGTGCACGTGCTCGGTGCCGGCAAGCCAGCGCAGGCCGAAGGCGTGGATCGCCTTTTCCATCGGGTCGAACGGATCGGCCGGCGTCGCCAGCATGGCGAACTCGACCAGTTCGTGGAAGAACTCCGGCATGTCGCCAGGGGCCCCGGCATCGCGGAAGGGCATCCCCGCGACATCGAGTTCGGCCACCTGCATGCGGTTGCGCGTGAGCGTGCCGGTCTTGTCCGCCGCCAGCACCGTGATGGCGCCGAGCGACTCGACTGCGGGAATGCGCCGGGTCAGCACCTTGTTGCGCGACAGGCGCCAGGCACCCAGGGCCAGGAAGACGGTCAGGATGACCGGGATTTCCTCCGGCAGGATCGCCATCGCGAGCGCGATGCCCGCCAGCACGCTCTGCAGCAGCCCGTGGCCGTTCCACAGCCAGCCGAGCAGGGTGTAGCCACCCGCCATCAGCAGCGCGGCGATCGTAAGGCGCCGGATCAGCGTGCGCGAGGCGCGCTGCAGGCCGGAGACCGGCTCGCGCGTGCCCGCCAGCCCCTCGCCGATGCGTCCGACCGCCGTGGCGCCTGCCGTCGCCGTCACCTCGGCGGTGCCGACGCCGCGGGTGACCACGCAGGCGCCGAACAGCGCGCTGCGTTCCGCGCCCGCCAGCTTCGGAACCGGCACCGGCTCGCCGGTCAGGAGCGATTCGTCCACGTCGAGCTGGCCATCCAGCAGGCGGGCGTCGGCGGCAATGCGGTCGCCTTCGTGCAGCACCAGCAGGTCGCCGACCACCACGTCGCGGCCGGCGATGCGCCGTTCCTCGCCGCCGCGCACCACCAGCGCTCGCGGCGCGGACAGCTCGCGCAGCGATTCGAGCGCGCGCTGCGTCTTGCGCTCCTGCGCCAGGGTGATGCCGATGACGACCAGCACCGACGCGAGCAGGAACACCGCCTCCGCGCGGTCGCCAAGGGCGAGGTAGAGGAGCCCCGCCACCAGCAGCATGAGGAACATCGGCTCGACCAGCACCGAGGCGATGATCGAAAGGAAGGTGCGCGGGGCCGCGCCCGGCAGCAGGTTGGGGCCGTCGCGCGCAAGGCGGCGCTCCGCCTCGGCGGGGTCGAGCCCTTGCAGGTCGCGTGGCGGGCGCGGCTGGGCCGTGTGCATGGTGCAAGCTTCGCACGGTTCCCGCCGCCGCGGGGTTGACCTGGATCAGCGCCCGTTGCGCCCGCCGCGCCTATGCTGCGGACATCGGCCATCGGGCCGCAGGAGGAATCGACCATGAACACTGCAATCCTGGCGTGCGTGCTTGCCGGCGGGCTCGTGCTGGCGCCGATGGCGACGGCACAGGAGGGCCCGGTCCACGCCCAGTCGCACGCCGTGCACGGCGCGCCCGCGGCCGCACCGGCGGGCGGCTGGGCCACCGATGCGCCATTGCGCGAGGGCATGGCGCGCGTGCGCACCGCGCTGGATGAGCTCCGCCACTACGAGATGGGACACATGCCGCAGGGACTTGCCGTCGAAAAGGTCGGCGAGGTGAAGGACGCGACCCGCTACATGTTCGCCAATTGCCGCCTCGCGGCGGATGCCGATGCCGCCCTGCACGCGATGCTGGTGCCGCTGCTCACGGCTGTGCAGCGCTTCGAAGCCGATCCCGCCGACACCGGCGCCATCGCGGCGATGCGCTCGGCGGTGGCCGATTACCCGCGCCTGTTCGACGATCCGGCGGCGCGCGCGGCAGAAGGCGATGCGGCGGATGCGCGCGACGCGAAGGGCGGCAAGGGCAATGGCTGACTACATCAATGCCTGGCAGTGCATCGGCTGCGGCCGCATCGAGGCGCCGCAGACCTGCATCGGCGTGTGCCGCGACCGCAAGGTGCTGCTGGTGACGCTCGGCGAGCACCAGCAGGCGCTGGACGAGGTGCAGCGGGTGTACGGCCAGCTCGAGCAGCTGGAGGGCCTGGTGGCGCGGATCGCGCGCACGACCCCGCGCGAGGGCCAGTTCGAGTCGTCCTGGCGCGCCTACCAGGAACAGGCGCAGGCGTTGCTTGCGCGGCTGGAGGCCGCCAATGCGGCAGCGGCTGCCGCGGAGCCTGCCGCGCCCGAGGCAGCGGCTGCTTCAGCCGACATGGGCGCGCTGGAAATCCGCCGACGCGACGCGACAGGTGGCTGAGCGCGGCGCACGCCACCGCGCTTAAGGCTGCCATAAGCTGCCGCGGGTCTACTGCGCTCGTGGGCATCCCGCCCGCATCACAGGAGAACCGCATGAAGACCCTTTCCCTCGCCGCCTTCCTCGCCACCGGCCTGCTCGGCTCCGGCGCCGTGCTCGCCGCCCCCGACTGCACCAGCGCACCGCGCGATGCCTGGATGACCGAGGCGGCCATGAAGCAGAAGGTGCTCGATGGCGGCTACACCATCGACAAGTTCAAGGTCAGCGGCAACTGCTACGAGATCTACGGCAAGGACGCCCAGGGCCGCAAGGTCGAGATCTACTTCGATCCGACCGACGGGCGCGTGGTGAAGCAGCGCGGCGGCGGCAAGGGCTGAGCCGCCGCTGGCCACGGGAGGACACCTCAATGGCTGGATCGGTCAAGGTATGGGACCCGCTGGTCAGGATCGTGCACTGGTCGCTGGCGGGCTGCTTCTTCGCCGCCTTCCTGGTGGAGGACGGCGACACCGCACACCGCTGGCTCGGCTACACGGCACTGGCGCTGGTTGCGCTGCGGCTGGTGTGGGGCGTCATCGGCAGCCGCCACGCCCGTTTCACCGACTGGGTACGCGGTCCACGCGCGGTGATGGCGTACCTGCGCGAGCGCCTGGCCGGACGCTCGCGCAGGCGGCTGGGGCACAACCCCGCCGCCGCCGTGGTGATGCTGGCGCTGCTGGTCGGCATCGTGCTCGTCGGCACCACCGGGTGGCTGCAGACCACCGACCGCTTCTTCGGCGCGGAATGGCTGGAGGAACTGCACGAGCTGCTGGCCTGGGGCGTGCTGTCGCTGGTCGGCCTGCATGTGCTGGCGGCCATCGTCGAGAGCCGGCATTACGGCGAGAACCTGGTCGCCTCGATGCTGCACGGACGCAAGCGCGCGCTCGCACCCGGAGATGGCGAGGCGCCGGTGCCGCCATCGCCAGCAGACCTGCCGACGGCCCTGCCGCTGACGCCGCCGGGCGCAGGCTGAGACGGCATGCGCATCCTGCTGGCCGAGGATGACGAAGACCTCGGGGTGGCGCTGGCCGATGGCCTGCGC
>JAEZQS010000047.1 GCA_023412995.1 Pseudomonadota bacterium | reverse complement strand
CTTCGCGGTGGCCTTCTTCGCGGTGGCCTTCTTCGCGGTGGCCTTCTTCGCACTCGACTTCTTCGCCGCGGCCTTCTTCGCCGTCGACTTCTTCGCAGCGGCCTTCTTCGCCGCCGTCTTGCGCGTCGAGCTGCTGCCGGAACCGGACGAACCGGAATCACCGCCGCCCACGGCCGAGCGCGCTGCAGCGGCGACTGCCTTGACCCGCCGCGCGGCCTGCTTGCGTGCCTTCACCACCGTGCTGCCGACGCGCCGCGTGGTGTTGCCGACCGCCTCGCGTGCGTCGGAAACGGCGTTGCCGACCGACGTCGCCACGGCGCCGGCCGCATCGGCGATGGCGCCGCCGATTTCCGTTGCGCCTTCCTTCATGCCCTCGAGCGTGCTGCCGGAACTGTCGCCTTCGTTGTGCATGGGTGAATCCCCTCTCCAGTGACTGGACCTGATGGTTGGACGGTGGGCGTTTAATCCTCGACCGACGCCAGGCGCGGCTGTGCGGGCGTTCCTTCAGAACTTGCCGTAATACCCTTCCTTCAGCGCATCGAACAGGTTGGCCGCGGTGTGCGTCTCGCCATCGTACTCGATCTCTTCGTTGCCTCTTGCCTCCACCACCGAACCGTCCTCGAGCTCGAAGCGGTAGGTGGTGTTGGCCAGATCATGCTCCTTCACCAGTACCCCCTGGAAGGCGGCCGGGTTGAAGCGGAACGTGGTGCATCCCTTGAGGCCCTGGCGGTGCGCGTAGCGGTAGATGTCCTTGAAGTCCTCGTAGGGGTAGTCGGTGGGCACGTTGGCGGTCTTGGAGATGGAGGAATCGACCCACTCCTGCGCCGCCGCCTGGATGTCCACGTGCTCCTTCGGCGTGATGTCGTCGGCCGCCACGAAGTACTCCGGCAGCTTCTCGGCCGGATCGGCGGAGCCGGGCATGGCGCGGCCGTTGATCAGTTCGCGGTAGGCGAGCAGCTCGTAGCTGAAGACCTCGACCTTCTCCTTCGATTTGCGCCCCTCGCGGATGACGTTGCGGCTGTAGTGGTGGGCGAAGCTCGGCTCGATGCCGTTGGAGGCGTTGTTGGCCAGCGACAGCGAGATGGTGCCGGTCGGCGCGATCGAGGAATGGTGGGTGAAGCGCGCGCCGGATTCGGCCAGTTCCGCCACCAGTTCCGGCGCAACCCCCGCCACCCGCTGCATGTAGCGGCTGTAACGCGCATGCAGCACGCGGCCCGGGACGCGGTCGCCGGCCTTCCAGCCGTCGGCAGCCATTTCCGGGCGCTTGCGCAGCATCTCGCCGGTCACTTCGAACTCCTGCGCGAGGATCGGCGCCGGCCCCTTTTCCTTCGCCAGCGCCAGCGCGACTTCCCAGCCGGCCAGCGCCATCTCGCGCGCGACGTCGGCGGTGAAGGCGCACGCCTCGGCGCTGCCGTAGCGCTTCTTCAGCAGCGCGAGGGTGGAGCCGAGGCCGAGGAAGCCCATGCCGTGGCGGCGCTTGGAGAGGATCTCCTCGCGCTGGCGCTCCAGCGGCAGGCCATTGACCTCGACCACGTTGTCGAGCATGCGCGTGAACACGCGCACCACCTCGCGGTATTCCTCCCAGTCGAAGCGCGCGCGCGGGCCGAACGGGTCGCGCACGAACTTGGTCAGGTTGACCGAGCCCAGCAGGCAGGAACCGTACGGCGGGAGCGGCTGTTCGCCGCAGGGATTGGTGGCGCGGATGTCCTCGCACCACCAGTTGTTGTTCATCTCGTTGACGCGGTCGATCAGGATGAACCCGGGCTCGGCGTAGTCGTACGTCGAGACCATGATCATGTCCCACAGGTGGCGCGCCTTGAGGTGGCCGTAGATCCTGCAGGCGACCAGGCCATCCTCGCGCGCGATGTAGTTGCGGTGCGTGGGCCATTCGCGCCAGACCACCAGGGAGGAATCGGTGAGGTCCACCTCGCCCTGTTCCTTGACGTGCACCGGGAACACCAGCGGCCAGTCGCCATCCTGCTCCACCGCGTCCATGAAGCCGTCGGTGACCAGCAGCGACAGGTTGAACTGGCGCAGGCGCCCGTCTTCGCGCTTGGCCTTGATGAACTCGCGCACGTCCGGATGCGATACGTCGAAGGTGCCCATCTGCGCCCCGCGGCGGCCGCCGGCGGACGACACCGTGAAGCACATCTTGTCGTAGATGTCCATGAAGGACAGCGGGCCGGAGGTGTAGGCGCCGGCACCCGAGACGTAGGCGCCGCGCGGGCGCAGGGTCGAGAATTCATAGCCGATGCCGCAGCCGGCCTTCAGCGTCAGCCCCGCCTCGTGCACCTTCTCGAGGATGTCGTCCATCGAATCCTCGATGGTGGCCGACACGGTGCAGTTGATGGTCGAGGTCTTGGGCTTGTGCTCCTGCGCGCCGGCATTGGACGTGATGCGGCCGGCGGGGATGGCGCCGCGGCGCAGCGCCCACAGGAAGCGCTCGTGCCAGTACGCCTTGAGCTCGGGCGTGGCCTCGACGTCGGCCAGCGCGCGCGCGATGCGCTGCCAGGTCTCGTCGATGGTCGCGTCGATGGGATCGCCGTTCTTCGCCTTCAGGCGGTACTTCTTGTCCCAGATGTCATGGGATGCCGGCTGCAGCGGAATCTCCACTGCGCCGCGCGCGGCCTGTTCCAGGCGCACCGTATTCATGCGTGTTCCCTCTCCCGATGGCGGCCGGCTCGGGCCGGCATCGTTGCTGTTGCGTGCCGCGATCCAGCGGCAGCGCGTCGCGCCGGCAGCGGCCTCGCCCACAACACGTGGGATTTCCGGCAGCCGCCAGGCACAAGATATTGTGGCTGACCGGGTGAAAGTACGCCGCGGACCGGGGGATGTAAAGCCTCTCGCCGCACAGACGTCGCGGGGTCGCCGGCGCAGGCTCGCAGGGGGCGGAAACCCCTGCCCCGCGGCGTGGTCCGAAGCGTGCGGCGGCTGCCGCAAGCGGCCTGTCGGGGGTCCGGCCAGCCGCCGCCGTGCCCGGCCGAACCCGCCTCCGGCCTTTTCCGGCGGCCCGCCCGACCCCATGCTTCGTGCACGTCCCAGGAGCGCTCCATGCCGACCAGACTTCGCGCCGCCTTCCCCCTGTGCCTCCTGCTCGCCGCCGGCGGGTTCGCGCCCGCGGCGGGGGCCGCACTCCCGGTGGCTGTCGACGGACAGGCGCTTCCCTCGCTGGCGCCCATGATCGAGCGCGTGACGCCGGCGGTGGTCAACATCGCCTCGAAGGCGCACGTCGCGGTGCGCAATCCCTATTTCGACGACCCGGTCTTCCGCCGCTTCTTCGGCATGCCGGCGATGCCGCGCGAACGGGTGCAGCAGTCGCTTGGTTCCGGCGTGGTGGTGGACGCGGCCAAGGGCTATGTACTGACCAACAACCACGTGGTCGAGGGCGCCGACGACATCACCGTCACCATCGCGGACGGCCATTCGGTGAAGGCGAAGGTGCTCGGCACCGATCCGGACACCGACCTCGCCGTGCTGCAGATCCCGGCGCGCAACCTCACCGCGCTGCCGCTGGCCGATTCCTCCACCCTGCGCGTGGGCGATTTCGTGGTCGCGATCGGCGAGCCGTTCGGGCTCGGCCAGACCGTGACCTCGGGGATCGTTTCGGCGCTCGGGCGCTCCGGCCTCGGCGGCAGCGGCTACCAGAACTTCATCCAGACCGATGCCTCGATCAACCCGGGCAACTCGGGCGGGCCGCTGGTGAACCTGCGCGGCGAGCTGGTGGGCATCAACTCGATGATCTACTCGCCTTCGGGCGGCAACGTCGGCATCGGCTTCGCCATTCCCTCCAACCTGGCCGCCGAGGTGATGCACCAGCTGGTCACCACCGGCAGCGTGCGGCGCGGCGTGCTCGGCGTCGAGGCGCAGGACGTGACGCCGGAAATCGCGCGCGCACTCAACCTCGGCGACGTGCGCGGCGCGGTGGTGGCGCGCGTGCGTGCCGCCTCGCCGGCCGAGTCGGCGGGGCTGCGTGCCGGCGACGTCATCATCTCGATGAACGGCCGCTCGATCGACGGCGCGCAGGACCTGCACAACGCTGAGGGCCTCACCGCGCCCGGCGCCGCCGTCGCCGTCGGCGTGCTGCGTGAGGGCAAGACGCTCACCGTCAACACGGCGCTGAAGCCGCCGGTCCTGCGCACGGTGGAAGGCGAAACGCTGGACCCGCGCCTGGCCGGCGTGCGCTTCAGCGAAGTCGCGGACCGGCTTGCCCGGCAAGGTCTTGGCGGCGTCGCCGTCGCGCGCGTGGCGCAGGGCAGCCGCGCGTGGCAGGCGGGCCTGCGCAGCGGCGACCTCATCGTGGCGGTGAACCGGCGCGACCTTGGCGGCATCGGCGATTTCACGCGCCTGGCGTCCAGCCAGCCGCGCCAGCTGATGCTGACGTTGCTGCGCGGCAACGAGGCCTTCTACCTGCTGCTGTAGGC
>JAEZQS010000041.1 GCA_023412995.1 Pseudomonadota bacterium | reverse complement strand
GCGCACGTCCACGGCAGCGCCGCCGGTCCGCTGGACGGGCAGACCGTGGTCCTGACCGGGACGCTCGCCGGCCTCACGCGGGAGGAAGCGAAGGAGCGCCTCGAAGCGTTGGGCGCCAAGGTGGCCGGCAGCGTGTCGAAGAAGACCCGCTTCGTGGTCGCGGGCGAGGCGGCGGGATCCAAGCTCGACAAGGCGAAGGAACTGGGGATCGAGATATGGGACGAGGCGCGGCTGGTGGATTTCCTGCAGGAGGCCGGGGACGCGGCTGGCGGCGCGTGAGCCGCCGCATGCAGCGGCAACGGGCTGCCGGCCCGCGTCGCGCCGTGTGCTGCCATACGGGAGGGGCGCGATGAAGAAGTGGCTTCTGGTGATCTGCGTGGCCGCCACCGGTTACCTCGCGTATGCCGGCCAGCAGGCGCTTGCCCCGGCGAGCCCGTCGCTGGCGACCGTTGGCCAGCGGGACGTTTCGCCGGCGCGACCTGGCCCGGTGCAGGGTGCCGGCACGGTGATCCGCCTGTTGGCCGACGACGACGAGGGCAGCCGCCACCAGCGCTTCATCCTGCGGCTGCCCTCGGGAAAGACGCTGCTGGTCGCGCACAACATCGACCTGGCGCCGCGGATCGGCGACCTGCGCGTGGGCGATACGGTGGAATACAGCGGCGACTACGAATGGAACCCGCAGGGTGGCGTGGTGCACTGGACGCATCGCGATCCGGCCGGGCGCCATGCCGATGGCTGGTTGAAACACGACGGACGCGTGTACCAGTAGCCCGATGGTTCCGACGCCCCCTGCCATCCCCGCCCGCCGTGCGACCGCCGGTCCTGCGGATGCGGCGCCTGCGAGCGCGCCGCAACGCGCCCTGCGCCTGCGCGCGACGCTGTATGCCGCGTTGCGGCGGTTCTTTGCCGAGCGGGGCGTGCTCGAGGTGGAAACGCCGCTGATGAGCGCCGCTGGCAACACCGAGCCGAACATCGAGAGCTTCGCGCTGGCGTTTTCCGGTCGCGTTGATGCCGGACCGCGCGAGCGATGGCTGCGCACCTCGCCGGAACACGCGCTGAAGCGCCTGCTGGCGGCCGGCCTCGGCGATTGCTACGAGCTCGGCCGCGTGTTCCGCAACGGCGAGGCGGGCCAGCGCCACAATCCCGAGTTCACGATGCTGGAGTGGTACCGCGTCGGCTGGGACCACGAGCACCTGATGGAGGAGGCCTGCGAGGTCGTGCGCCTTGCGCTGGCGCTCGTCGGACGCGAGGCGGCGACGGTGCGTTTCACCTATCGCGAGCTGTTCCGGCAGGCGCTGGGCGTCGATCCGTTCGCTGCGCCGGACGACGCGCTGCGCGCCGCCCTGGGCGAGGTGCGGATCGATCCCGCCGGGCTGTCACGCGACGACTGGCTGGACCTGCTGCTGACCCATCGCGTGCAGCCGTCCTTCCCCGTCGATCGCATCACGCTGGTGCAGGACTTTCCGGCGACGCAATGCGCCCTGGCGCGGATCCGCGCGGGGGAACCGCCGGTGGCGGAACGGTTCGAACTCTATCTCGGGTCCAGCGAACTGGCGAACGGCTACCACGAACTAAGCGATGCCGCCGAACAGCGGGCGCGCTTCGGGAGCGACAACGCGCGCCGGCGCGCGCGCGGGCAGCGCGAGATGCCGATCGACGAGCGCCTCCTGGCGGCGCTGCCCTCGATGCCGTCCTGCGCGGGCGTCGCGCTTGGCGTCGATCGGTTGCTGATGGCGATGCTCGGCACGGACGCGGTCGCCGACGTGATCGCGTTTCCCTTTGGTGAGGCCTGACTTCCAGGGCCGAGGAGAGCACCACTCACCTGCACGCCGGAGGTTGCGCAACGTGGGGGACTGCAGGAAATGGCGGGCACCGGCGCGTCCGTTCGCCGGCACCCGCGCTGGGGATCATCCGCCGGCGGCGGGCGTGAGGGTCAGGTCGTCGATCATCACGCGCGGCGCTGAGGGCTGGTCGCCATAGGTGGCGTACAGCCTGAGCGAATCGAACGTCACGCCGGAGATGGAAAACGTCGCCGTCGTCATGTTGTCGCGGCCGCCGAGGTCGCTGATCGTCAGGCTGTCCGAACCCACCACGCTGCCGCCCTGGTAGGCATCCAGGTGCAGCACGATGCCGCCCCACGGGCCGTTCTCGTAGAAGGCGAGGTCGACGCTCACTGCGCTGGCCGGGGTGTCGAGGTCCATGGTGGCCTGCACCAGCGCGCCTACGGAGAAGTTGTCGCCATTGATGTAGCTGGTGCCAAACGTCATCACGTTCGGGCTGCTGCCGTAGTCGGGGAAATCGAGGTAGAACAGCGCCGCGTCCTCGATGATGAACTGGTCGCCGACGTCGGCCGGGGTGAAGGTGGAGCCATCCGGGAACACGCCGCCGATGCCGTTGGCATCGTGGTAGGTGACGCCGTTGTAGACGGTGCTCGTACCGAGGAAGTTCTCGGCAAGGTCGTCGTAGGTGCTCACCACCGGCTCGGCCGGCACGCCATCGAAGCCGTCGCGGAACACGGTGTCGTCGCCGGCGGGGCCGTTCTGCAGGCGCACGGCGGTGACATCGACCAGCCACGTTCCGGGGTCGCGCTTGGCGGCGCCGGCGAGGATCGGCTTGCCGTCCTGCAGGGTCATTGCGGTGAGGTCGCTGTAGACGCCGTCCGGAGCCAGGTCGAAATCGACCACGCCGCCGTTGCCGAAGGACGCATCCAGCGCGCCGCTCGCACTGGTCCGTACCGCGATGAAATCCTGCTTGCCGGGGATCGCATACGTGACGCCGACCAGCAGCTTGCCGTCGGGCATCCGCAGCATCGAGCTCGCGTAGCGGTTCCACGCATCGGGAGCGACGTCGATGGCCTGGTAGCCGCCACTGCCGAAACCGGCGTCGTCGGCACCGCTGGCGTCGAGCTGGCCCAGCACGACACCGGTGCCGCCCATCCCGTCGTCGTGGTGGGCGGCAATCACGATGCTGCCGTTCGGCGTCAGCAGCAGTTCGTCGATGCCGTTGAAGGGCGAGGCGTCGCCGGGCACGCGGAACACGCGCCAGCCGTCGCCGTCGAACGAGGTGTCGAACTGGCCGGAAGCATCCAGGCGAACGAGCGAGAATTCGCTGGTGAAGTTGACGTTGTCCTCGTAGGCGCCGCCGACCACGATCGCGCCGCGGTCATCGATCGCGAGGCTGGTGAGGTAGTTGTTGTCGCCCGCCACCGCCGGCTCCAGCAGCACGCCGCCACCGCTGCCGAAACCGGGGTCGAGGGTGCCGTCGGCCAGCAGCCGCCCGACGTAGCCACGTGATTGCCCGGCGGCGACCTGTTCGCCGGCAACCACGATCCGGCCGTCGGCATCGACCTCGACGGCATGCAGGTGGCAGCCCGGGATGGTGACCAGGCCGTCGCTGCCGAACGTCGACAGCGGATGGCCGTCGGCGTCCAGTTTCATGACGAAGCCGGTGAGCGGGCCGAAGGCGAACGAGGAACCGGCCACCACGATGCTGCCGTCGGCGAGCCGGCGCATGCCCTCGATCATCTGCATGCCGGTCGCGCCGACCGACGGCAGGACCAGGATGCCGGGATTGCCCGGGTCGTCGCCGAAGCTGGCGTCGGGCGTGCCGTCGGCGTTCATGCGCTCGAGTGCCGGGCGCATGTGCGGGTCGGGGTTGCCTTCGATGATGGTGTTGTTGGAGCCGCCGAACAGCAGCTTGCCGTCGGGCAGGGCGATCACCGCGCTGGTGCGCAGTTCGTCGCCGGCGGTGCCGTCGATGGCGAGGTAGGCAACGCCACCGTCACCGAAGGTGGGGTCGAGGTCGCCGTCGGCAGCGAAGGAGGCGCCCGTGACCAGCAGCGCGCCGGCGAGGGCGGCACGCGGAATCCAGCGTTTCAACATCGAATGCTCCAGTGGGTTGCAGGGACTGCAGTCACCGACGACGCGCGAGGGCGGCCGAGCGACGCACCACTGTGCCGCGCGCGGCGAAGCGGCGCATATGCTTTCCGTCACGTGGCCATCAGCAAGGCATCAGGGCTGGCGCAAACCGTTGCTGGAGCAGCGGAATTGGCCCCAGGGGCCGCGGCGCGCCCCGGCGTGCTTGCCATCGGCGGCATTTGTCCGCACGCTGGCAACCCAGACGCAGGCACCACCGCGATTCCGGCGCACACCCTTTCCATGGCTGCACAATCCTACCGCTTCGGCGCCTTCCGCCTCGATGTCGGCGCGCGCGCGCTGTGGCACGGCAGCGACGCTGTGACCCTCCCGCCCAAGGCGTTCGACTGCATCGTCTACCTGCTGCAGAACCGCGAGCGCGCGGTCGGCCGCGACGAGCTGATCGCGGCCGTGTGGGGCAAGGCGGACGTGACCGATGGCGTGCTGGGCCAGACCATCCTGCTGGCGCGGCGTGCGCTGGAGGACACCGGTCGCGAGCAGCACGTCATCCGCACGGTGGTGCGCTTCGGCTACCACTGGGGGGCGCCGGTGGAGGCGCTGGCGCCCGGCGACCCGGCCCCGCTTCCGCTCGCGGCGGACGAGCCTGCCGAGGCCGTGACAGGTCCGCCCGCCGCCTCGCCCGAACCC
>JAEZQS010000032.1 GCA_023412995.1 Pseudomonadota bacterium | reverse complement strand
AGCGCGTGCCGGCCTGCGGCGCGCGAGGCGATGCCGCGCCGATGCCAACCGCCACGCCCCTGCCCCTCCGCGGGGGCGGGAGCTGCACCCACGCTGCACCACGGGTCCGATCGGGCCATCCAGGGGGATTTCATGCACGGAGCTGCCCATCGCACCGCTTCCCTTTCGTGGCTGCTGTCGGCCCTTGTCGCGCTTTCGGCAACTCCGCCGGCAGCTGCGTTCGAGCCGGGCGAGCAACTGGTCACGTCGCAACCCGACCTGATCGACAACGAATTCAGCCAGTCGCGCCGCCTGATGACCTGGGCCGACGCGGACGGCCGCATCTGGGTGGCCGGCGTCGATCCGGTAACCGGGCTGTTCGTCCCGTCCAACGGCAAGGGCATCCTGGTCGATCCGGACGGCATGGCTACCGGCGACCTCGCCGTGGTGGGCAACGGGCCCGAATGGGTCAGCACCGCGAGTGGCGACCAGATCGTCTACACCAAGTTCCTGCACGGCCTGCCGCGTACCGCGCAGAACGCGCGCCTGGCGATGGCGCTGCGGGTCGGCGATGGCAGCTGGCAGCCGGGCTTCCTTTCGGTCGAATCGCGCCGCAACGCGCCCTATGCCAGCCACGACGCCGGCGACCCGTTGCCGCGCATCAGCTACGTCGATCCGCAGGGCAACCATTACTGGCGCAACCTGTTCGACCCGGCGAGCGAGCGCATGGTGGCCGACGTGCCCAGCTCGTTCCGCTCGCTGCGCTTCACCGATGGCCTGCGCAGCGCCGTGTTCGTTGCCCCGGTCAACGGCGTGTCGCAGGTTTTCCTGCATGACCTGGACCGCGGCACCAGCCTGAAGCTGACCGGCGACAGCGGCCAGAAGGACCTCAATTCCGTGCCATGGGTGTGGCGCGCGCCCGAGTACGGCGGGGCACGCGTGCTGATGACGATCGTCAACTACACCGAGCTGCGCATCTACCGCGAGCCCCTGCAGGACGAGCCGGTGCAACGGTCGTGGAAACTGCTCCTGAGCGTCAGGACACCGCAGAACGGGATCATCAGCTCGCCGGAACCCTTCACCCACGGCGGCCGCTCCTACGCGGTGCTGACGGCGACGATGCCGCCGCAGATCACCGCTTCGATCGTGTTCCTCGTCCTGCTCGATCCGGCCAACCCCGAAATGCGCCAGCTCTCGCCGGACCTGCCGACGCGGACGCGGCGCGACCCGGAAGTGTTCGTGACCGAGGACGGCCCGTGGGTCTACTTCAACCGCTTCGACGCCGGCACGCTGTTCTGCATCACGTGCAACGAAGGGGTGTACCGCAGCTGGACCGGCCTCGGACCGGACCGCGGCGTGGATGCGGCGGCGCACGACGGATGAGATCGCCTTAGCAATCATCGTGCCAGCAATCCGTCGCAAGCGATTGATTGAACGGATGCATTTGGCGTATGTGCGGCAGGGCAACAACATTGCTTTAACACTTGCGTCACGTTAGTCTCCCGTACTCCAACGGGCGCGCGTGAGCAAGGGGAACGACGGTATGGCTCGCCACGGACAAACGGTCCCGCAGCCAGTGCATTGCGCCCGCGATGTGCTGCAGTGCAGCGTCGACCTGCGACGCCATGACGCACCGGCGTATCTCCAGGTAGCCTGACATGCCCTCCTTCCTCACCTTTGCGCTGACGCCGGCGGGCTTGCCCGACCCCGCACTGGCCATTGCCGCCTGCCGCGCGGGTGCCATCGGCGTCGTCAATGCCGAACTGCAGGCGGATCCGGCCTGGTTCGCCCAGGCGCTCGACGCGGTGGCCGCGCACGTGCGCGTTCCGTATGGCGCGCGGCTGCCCGTGCTGGATGATGCCGCCGCCGGCCACCTGCTGGCCCATGCCGCGCGCGGCCTGCGCTGGCTGGTGCTCGATGCGGACGCCGTCCCGGCGGGGATGGATGCCGTGCAGCGCCTGCGCGCCGCCGGGGTCGCCGTGCTGGCCGAGGTGACCACGCCGCACTGGCCGGGCGATCCGCTCGACGGCGCGATCGACGGGCTCTGGCTCAAGGGCAACGAGTCGGGCGCCTTCGTGGGCGAGGATGCCAGCTTCATCCTGCTGCAGAAGTGGCGTCACCGGACCGGGCTGCCGCTGTACGTGCGCGGTGGCGTGACGCCGCATTCGGCAGCGGCCCTCGCCGTCGCCGGCATCGCCGGTGGCGTGCTGGACTCGCAGCTGCTGCTGTTCGACGAGGTGCGTCTGCCCGACGCCCTGCGCACCCTGTTCGGCAATCTTTCGGGCAGCGAGACCGTCGCGGTCGGCGATGGCGAGAACGGCGAGTACTTCCGCCTGCTGCTGCGTCCCGGCCATGCCGCCGCACGCGCCTTTGCCAGCGAAGGCGAAGGTCTGCGCCTGGCGGCACTGCGCGAGCGCGTGCGCGGCCAGACCAACTGGGCCAACCCGACCGCCTCGCTCCTGCCGATCGGCCAGGACATCGCCTTCGCCGCGCCGTGGCGCGCCCGCTACCGCCACCTCGGCGCCCTCTTCCGCGCCATCGACTCCGCCGTGGACGGCCACCTGCGCGACGCCGCCGCCGCTGGCGCGGTAACCGAAGGCGCGCCGCTCGCGCAGGCGCTCGGCTTGCGCTACCCGATCGTGCAGGGCCCGATGACCCGCGTGTCCGACAACGCCGCGTTCGCGCTGTCGGTGGCGGCCGGTGGCGCCCTGCCGATGGTGGCGTTCGCGCTGCTCAAGGGCGCGCCGCTGGATGCCCTGCTGGCGCGCACGACCGAACTGCTGGGCGAGCGCCCGTGGGGTATCGGCCTGCTCGGCTTCGCGCCGCAGTCGCTGCTCGACGAGCAGCTCGCGATCGCCACCCGCTACCGTCCTTCCTACGCCATCATCGCCGGCGGGCGGCCGGACCAGGCGGTGCACCTCGAACAGGCCGGCATCCCGACCTTCCTGCACGTCCCGGGCGCGCGCCTGATCCCGATGTTCCTGCGCGAAGGGGCGCGGCGCTTCATCTTCGAGGGCCGCGAGTGCGGCGGCCACATCGGTCCGCTCAGCAGCTTCGTGCTGTGGAGCGCGATGGTCGACGCGCTGCTGGAGGAAACCGCGCCGGGCGGCATCGACGGCAGCGGGATCCAGCTGCTGTTTGCCGGCGGCATCCATGACGCCGTTTCCTCCGCCATGGTGCAGGCGCTGGTGGCGCCACTCGCTGCGCGCGGCGTGAAGGTCGGCATCCTGATGGGCAGCGCCTATCTCTTCACGCAGGAGATCGTCGCCGACGGCGCGATCGTGCCGCAGTTCCAGCAGGAAGTGCTGGACTGCGAACGCACCATCAACCTCGAATCCGGCCCGGGCCACGCCAGCCGCTGCGCGTGGACGCCGTTTGCCGAGGAATACATGCGCAAGCGCGCCGAGCTGCGCACGCGCAAGGTGGCGGTGGACGAGGCGCGCCAGGAACTGGATTCACTCATTCTCGGCCGCCTGCGCATCGCTTCCAAGGGGCGCACCCGCAGCGGCCCGGACGGGCGGCTGGTCGACCTCGATCCGGCCCAGCAGCGCCAGGACGGCATGTACATGCTGGGCCAGGTGGCGACCCTGCGCGACGCGGTCACCGACGTCGCGACGCTGCATGCCGAAGTGACCGGTGGCGCGGCCGCGCTGCTGCAGGCGCGCGTCGCCGCACTGCCCGCCGCGAAGCCGGCGCCCGCCGGCACCCCGGTGGACATCGCCATCGTCGGCATCGCCAGCGTGCTGCCGAAGGCGAACTCGACCCGCGAGTTCTGGCAGAACATCCTCGACCGCGTCGATGCGATCACCGAGATCCCCGCGCACCGCTGGGACTGGCGCCTGTACTTCGACGCCGACCGCCAGGCGCCGGACAAGGTGTATTCGCGCTGGGGCGGCTTCCTCGACGACATCGTGTTCGACCCGACCCGCTACGGCATGCCGCCGAAGTCGATCGAGTCGGTCGATCCGATGCAGCTGATGGCGCTGGAAGTGGCGCAACGCACGCTCGTCGACGCCGGTTACCACGAGAAGGCGTTCCAGCGCGACCGCGCCTCGGTGATCATCGGCGCCAGCGGCGGCGCCGGCGACGTCGGCATGCAGTACGGCGTGCGCTCGGAATGGGCGCGCTTCGACGGCGCCTTGCCGGCGGACGTCGCCAGCCAGTTGCCGGAATGGACCGAAGACACCTTCGCCGGCATCCTGATCAACGTGATTGCCGGCCGCATCGCCAGCCGGCTCAACTTCGGCGGCGTCAACTTCGTCACCGATGCCGCCTGCGCGTCCTCCCTCGCGGCGGTGTACCAGGGCGTTTCCGAGCTGGCCGCGGGGCGCAGCGACTTCGTCATCGCCGGCGGCGTCGACACCGTGCAGGGGCCGTTCGGCTACCTCTGCTTCAGCAAGACCCAGGCGCTGTCGCCGCGCGGGCGCTGCCGCAGCTTCGACGCCGACAGCGACGGCATCGTGATTTCCGAGGGGCTGGCGATGGTCGCGCTCAAGCGCCTGGCCGACGCCGAGCGCGATGGCGACCGCATCTACGCCGTGATCAAGGGCGTCGGCGGCAGCAGCGACGGCAATGCCAAGGGCCTGACGGCGCCCCTGCCGGCCGGGCAGCTGCTCGCCATGCGCCGCGCCTACGCCCAGGCGGGATTCGCGCCGCGCAGCGTCGGCCTGTTCGAGGCGCACGGCACCGGCACCGTCGCCGGCGACACCGCCGAACTGGAAAGCACCACGCGCCTCCTGCGCGAGGACGGCGCACTGCCACGGCAGAGCGCCATCGGCTCGGTCAAGACGCTGATCGGCCACACCAAGGCCGCAGCGGGCATCAGTGGCCTGATCAAGGCCGCGCTCGCGCTGCACCACCGCACGCTGCCGCCACAGGCGGCGGTCGGCACGCCCAACCCCGTGTTGCGCAAGGACGACGCGCCGCTGTACCTGCTGGAGGAGGCGCAGCCGTGGCTGGCCAGCGAGGGCACGCCGCGCCGCGCGGCGGTCAGCGCGTTCGGCTTCGGCGGCACCAATTTCCACGTCGTGCTGGAGGAATACGCCGGCGAATACCGCGACTGGATGCGCGAGCCGCTGGCCGAGCGCTGGCCGGCGGAACTGCTGCTGTGGCAGGGCGCCGACCGCGCCGCGCTGCTGGCGGCGGTGGAAGCGACGCGTGCGCAGCTGGCC
>JAEZQS010000291.1 GCA_023412995.1 Pseudomonadota bacterium | reverse complement strand
CCCCAGCCCCTGCCTCTCGCCCCCAGATGCCCGCCCGATCCTTCACCCGCGCCGACCGCGTTTCCGCCGAACTCCGGCGCGAGATCGCGCTGCTGGTCCATGCCGCCGTGCGTGAACACGCGCTGCCGTCGGTCAGCGTGTCCGACGTCGAGGTGACCCGCGACCTCGACTCGGCCACCGTTTACGTGACGGCGCTGCTGGGCGAGGAAGGGCCCGCCGCGACCAAGGCGCTGAACGAGCTGGCACGCGAGTTCCGCCGCCAGCTGTCCCATTCGATGAAGCTCCGGCGCGTGCCGGAACTGCGCTTCCGCTACGACGATTCGGTCGACAAGGGCGAGCGCATCGAGTCGCTGCTGCGCCGGGAGCCGGGAATGGGGAATGGGGAATAGGGAATGGCAAAGGCAACGGCAAGCACGTTGCCTGGACGCCTGCGACGCTTCTCCGGTACGCCTCTTCCACCACCCCTGATCCCCGGTCCCCGGCTCTTGAGCCATTTCCCATTCCCCATTCCCCAATCCCGGCCCCTGACGGGCATCCTCCTGCTCGACAAGCCTGCCGGGATGAGTTCCAACCGGGCGCTGCAGGTGGCGCGTCGCCTCTACGGCGCGGCGCGTGCCGGCCATACCGGCAGCCTCGATCCGCTCGCCACCGGCCTGCTGCCGGTGTGCTTTGGCGAGGCGACCAAGATCGCCGGCCTGCTGCTGGGCTCGCGCAAGGCCTATGAGGCCGGCTGCCGGCTCGGCCTCACCACCACCACCGACGATGCCGAGGGCGATCCGCTCTGCGAACGGCCGGTGCCGCCGCTCGACGACGCGGCCATCGAGGCGGCGCTGGCGACGCTGCGCGGGCGCATCGTGCAGGTGCCGCCGGTGTATTCGGCGCTGAAGCAGGGCGGCGTGCCGCTGTACCGGCGCGCGCGCCGCGGCGAGGCGGTCACGGTGCCGCCGCGCGAGGTCGAGGTGCATCGCCTCGAACTGGTCGCGCGCGAGGGCGATGACCTGCGTCTCCACGTCGAGTGCGGCTCCGGCACCTACGTGCGCAGCCTGGTCCGCGACCTCGGCGAGCGCCTGGGCTGCGGCGCCCACGTGACGACGCTGCGGAGGTTGTGGGTGGAGCCCTTCCGCGATCCCGCCATGACCGGGCTGGAAGCGTTGGCCGAGCTGGCAGGGCAGGGCACCGACGCGCTCGATGCGCGCCTGCTGCCGCTGGAGGCGGGCCTCGCCGGCTATCCGCAGGTACGCCTCGACGCGGCGGCGGCGCAGCGCCTGCGCCAGGGACAGGCCGTCGGACTGGCCGATCCGCCCGCTGCCGGCCGCTGCGTCGCACTGGGGCCGGACGGCCGGGCCGTGGCCCTGGCCGAATGCACCGGCACGACCCTGCGCGCGCTGCGCGGGATCAACCCGCCGCCGCTGCCGGCGTGAGTTGCTTGTTCGCACCCCGGTTGACTGGCTAAAATACCCCGTTCACTCCACCGTAAGTCCGCCCAACGCGGGGCTTGCGAGCGACCATGCCAGCCGTTCCCGGCCGCCGGCGCTCCCGCACAGGGGTCCGCCCGCGCGATCGCGTGGTCGCCCGCAAGTCCCGCCTCCGCTCCAGGGATTCATGCAGATGCCGCTTTCCAACGAACAAACCAGCAAGATCATCGCCGATTACGGCCGCGTGCCCAACGACACGGGGTCGCCTGAAGTGCAGGTGGCGCTGTTGTCCGCGCGCATCGAAGACCTCAGCCGGCATTTCGCCGACCACGCCAAGGACCACCATTCGCGCCGCGGGCTGCTCAAGATGGTGAACCAGCGCCGGCGGCTGCTCGGGTACCTGAAGGAAAAGGACAACGAGCGCTACAAGTCGCTGATCGAGCGCCTCGGCCTGCGCCGGTAAACCCCCAACCCAACCACCGGGGGGCGGCCTGCAACAGGCCGTCCCGGCACAGGAGGTGCCGCGCATCGGTCGCCCGAGCGATGCGAACGGACGTGGCGCGGCTGAACCGCGACCGTTTGCTCGAAGGCCATGGCAGGAGCCAGGCCGGCGGCGACCAGGAGATTCCAGTGGCGAAAACAAGCAAGTCGTTCCAGTACGGCAACCACGAGGTGACGCTCGAGACCGGCGAGATCGCGCGCCAGGCCGGCGGTGCGGTCCTCGTCAGCATGGGCGGCACGGTGGTGCTGGTCACGGCCGTTGCCGCGAGCAAGGCACGCGAGGGGCAGGACTTCTTCCCCCTCACCGTCGACTACCAGGAGAAGTTCTACTCGGCCGGGCGCATTCCCGGCGGCTTCTTCAAGCGCGAAGGACGCCCCACCGAGAAGGAGACGCTGACCTCGCGCCTCATCGACCGGCCGATCCGCCCGCTGTTCCCGGAAGAGTTCAAGAACGAGGTGCAGGTCATCGCCACCGTCGTTTCGCTCGATCCGGAGATCGACGGTGACATCCCGGCACTGATCGGCGCCTCGGCCGCGCTGACGCTGGCCGGCATTCCGTTCCAGGGCCCGATCGGCGCCGCCCGCGTCGGCTACGCCGGCGGCAATTACCTGCTCAACCCCACCCGCGAGCAGCTCAAGATGTCCAGTCTCGACCTCGTCGTGGCAGGCACCGCGAATGCGGTGCTGATGGTGGAGTCGGAAGCGCAGCTGCTGAGCGAGGAAGTCATGCTCGGCGCGGTGGTGTTCGGCCACCAGCAGATGCAAGCGGCCATCGACGCCATCAACGCGCTGGTCGCCGAAGCGGGCCGCAAGTCGTTCAAGTGGGAAGCGCCCGCGCGCAACGAGGCGCTGTTCGGGGCCATCCGCAACGCCATCGGCGACCGCCTGGAGCAGGCGTTCGCGATCCGCGACAAGCTGGCGCGCCGCGACGCCATTTCCGCCATCAAGGCCGACGTGCGCGGCAGCCTCGCCGAATCGGCGCAGGCGCAGGGCTGGAGCGACCAGGAAATCGGCAACGCTTTCGGCGACATCGAGTACCGCACGCTGCGCGACGGCGTGCTGAAGACGAAGGTGCGCATCGACGGCCGCCAGCTCGACGACGTCCGCCCGATCACGGCGCGTGTCGGCGTGCTGCCGCGCACGCACGGCTCGGCGCTGTTCACCCGCGGCGAGACGCAGGCGCTGGTGACGGTGACGCTCGGCACCACGCGCGACGCGCAGATCATCGACGCGCCGGAAGGCGAGTCGAAGGATCCGTTCCTGTTCCACTACAACTTCCCGCCCTATTCGGTCGGCGAAACCGGCCGCATGGCAGGTCCCAAGCGCCGCGAGATCGGCCACGGGCGGCTGGCCAAGCGCGGCGTGCAGGCGGTGAAGCCCTCGATCGAGGCATTCCCCTACGTGCTGCGCGTGGTGTCGGAAATCACCGAATCGAACGGCTCTTCGTCGATGGCGTCGGTGTGCGGCTCGTCGCTGGCGATGATGGATGCCGGCGTGCCGCTGAAGGCGCCGGTGGCCGGCATCGCCATGGGCCTGGTGAAGGAAGGCGACCAGTTCGTCGTGCTGTCGGACATCCTCGGTGACGAGGACCACCTCGGCGACATGGACTTCAAGGTGGCCGGCACCGAGGAAGGCATCAGCGCCCTTCAGATGGACATCAAGATCGACGGCATCACCGAGGAGATCATGCGCACCGCGCTGGCGCAGGCACGCCGCGGCCGCCTGCACATCCTCGGCGAGATGGCCAAGTGCCTCACGACCTCGCGCACCGAGATGAGCGAGTTCGCGCCTCGCCTGATCACGATGAAGATCCACCCGGACAAGATCCGCGAAGTCATCGGCAAGGGCGGCACCACCATCCGCTCGATCACCGAGGAAACCGGCGCCACCATCGACATCAACGACGATGGCACCGTCATCATCGCCTCGGTAAACCGCGAAGCGGGCGACGCGGCGAAGAAGCGCATCGAGCAGATCGTTTCCGACGTCGAGCCCGGCCGCATCTACGAGGGCAAGGTCGCCAAGCTGATGGACTTCGGTGCGTTCGTCACCATCATGCCGGGCAAGGACGGCCTGGTGCACGTCTCGCAGATCTCGAGCGAGCGCGTGGAGAAGGTTTCGGACAAGCTCAAGGAAGGCGACATCGTCAAGGTCAAGGTGCTGGAAGTGGACAAGCAGGGCCGCATCCGCCTGTCGATGAAGGCCGTCACCGAGGACGAAGGCGCGGCCTGAGCGCCGCCTCTCCAGTCGTTGAAGAAGGCGGGCATGGCCCGCCTTTTTCATGTCCGCCGTTCGGGGAGTTGCCGGAAAAGCCGGAAAGATGCCCGGTGGCTCAGCGGGCTGGCGCGCCGCCCAGGCGCACCGTCCGCTGCAGGCGTTCGCCGTTGCGCACCAGCGTCAGCACCGCGCGCCGGCCAATGGCGCGTTCCAGCAGGCGCTGGAAGCTGGCGCGGTCGATGACCGGTTCGCCATCCAGTGCCAGCACGATGTCGCCCGGCCGGATGTTGGCCAGCGATGCCGGGGTGTTGGGAAGGACCTTGCCGATCACGACGCCCGCCTGGCCGAGGCGCTCGCGTTCCTCGTTGCCGAGGTTGCGGAAGGTGGCGCCAAACGCCAGCCGCAGCTTGACGTAGTACGCCGCGATCCATTCGCCGCCGTCCGCGGCGCCGGCCGCCGGGGCGTACAGCAGCACGCGGTCCGCGCCCACCTCCTGCCCCTTGCGCAGGGCGGCAGCGCGGGCGCCGGCGGCATCGCGCGGGAAGTAGCCGGTGCCGATGCGGGCGAAGCCCTGCGTCGCCAGCTGGTTGCGGTCGCCACGCGCATCGCTGCCCTCGGTGATCGCGGGTGCGGCAGGCGCCGGCGCGGCCCGCAGGCGCGCGAGCATGGCGGCGTCGCGGCCGGGCTCGGCGTCGTAGCGGTCGACCCGCGACATCGATGCGGGCGGGGATGAGGGTACGCCAGGCGGCAGCGTGGCGCAGCCTGCAAGGACCAGCAGGCAGGCGAAGGCGACGAGTCGTATCATGCGATTTCCCGGGCGGCTTCGGTGGCTGCATTGTCGCCCGTGGCCTCGCCGGGCGCACCCAGGTTTTCATCCTGCGCTCAGGCGCACCCTTGCTAGCATCGCGCTTTTCGGGTCCCTTCCGTGTCGATCCTGCGCATCTACTTCCGCGTCATCGGCCTGCTTGCGCCCGAGAAGTGGCTGACGATCGCGCTGGCCGTGGCCAACCTCTCGCTCGCGGGAGTGTATTTCCTCGAGCCGCTGCTGTTCGGCAAGGTGGTCGATGCGCTGGCGTCGCCGGCCAAGTCGCGCGCCTGGCCGCTGATCGGCATGTGGGCCGGCGTGGGTTTCGGCGGCGTGGTCTTCAGCGTCTGGATCTCGCTTTACGCCGACCGCCTCGCGCACCGCCGCCGCCTGGGCGCGATCGCGCAGTTCTTCGAGCATTCGGTGGGCCTGCCGCTGTCCTTCCATGGCCAGCACCACACGGGTCGCCTGCTGCGCGTGATGCACACCGGCACCAGCAACTTGTTCAGCCTCTGGCTCGGCTTCTTCCGCGAGCACCTCGCCACGCTCCTGTCGATCCTGGTGATGGTGCCGCTCGCCATCCGCATCAACTGGAAGCTGGCGCTGCTGATGATCGGCCTCATGATCAGCTTCGCGGTGTTCAACGCGATCGCGATGAACCGCACCAAGAAGGCGCAGAGCGACATCGAGCAGCTCCACCATGCCATTTCCGAGCGCGTCGGCGACGTCTTCGGCAACGTCATGGTGGTGCAGAGCTTCTCGCGCGTATCGGCCGAGGTGGCGGCGATCAAGCAGATGGTGCGCCAGGTGCTCACGGCGCAGTACCCGGTGCTGCGCGGCTGGGCCTGGCTGTCGGTCGCCAATCGCGCCGCCAGCACCCTCACCATCGTCGCCATCTTCGCGCTCGGTGCCGCGCTCAATGCCGGCGGCGAGGTCACGGTGGGCCAGATCGTCACCTTCGTCGGCTTCGCCACCATGCTGATCGGCCGGCTGGAGCAGTTCGCCGGCTTCATATCGGGCCTGTTCTTCCAGATCCCGTCGCTGCGCGACTTCTTCGCCGTGCTCGACACACCGGCCGTCCTGCAGGAACAGGTGGGCGCCCCGAACCTGCCGGTAGTGCGCGGCGAGGTCGCGTTCGAGAACGTGTCCTTCGGCTACGACGCCTCGCATCCGGCGCTGCGCAACCTCGATTTCCGCATTCCCGCCGGGGCGACCGCCGCGATCGTCGGGCCCACCGGCGCCGGCAAGACGACGGCGCTCAGCCTGCTCTACCGCGCCTACGACCCGAGCGCCGGTTGCATCACCATCGACGGCATCGACATCCGCAGCGTGAGCCTGCACAGCCTGCGCGAGCGTATCGCGGTGGTGTTCCAGGACCCGGGCCTGTTCTACCGCTCGATCGCCGACAACCTGCGCGTGGGCAAGCCGGATGCGACCGACGCCGAAATCCAGGCGGCCGCCGAGGCGGCCGACGCGCACGATTTCGTGGTGGTGAAGCCCGAAGGCTATGCGACGCTCGTCGCCGAGCGCGGCCGCTCGCTCTCCGGCGGCGAGCGCCAGCGCCTGGCGATTGCCCGCGCCATGCTGAAGGACGCCCCCATCCTGATCCTCGACGAGGCGACCAGCGCACTCGACAACGCGACCGAGGCACGCATCCAGCGTGCGCTTCGCCGGCTGACGCAGAACCGCACCACGTTCGTCATCGCGCACCGCCTGTCCACGGTTCGCAATGCCGACGTCATCCTCGTGCTCAAGAACGGCGAACTGGTGGAGAAAGGGCGCTACGACGAACTCGTCGCGCTGGGGGGACTCTTCGCCGAACTCGACGGACAGGGCCAGTTCGTCGCCGACGCGGACGAAGCGAGCCTGCACCCGGAAACGGTGGACGACGTTTCCGCCGCGTGATGTCCGGCGCGGCCGGTCGCCTGCCACGCTCGCCGCCGGCCCTGCATCGCGTTTTTTTGCGATCATGCCCGACCGGGCGAGCCCCGATCGAGGTCACGCGAACATGGCATCCATGCGCCACGAGAATCTGTCCCGCCTGCAAGGGCGCGTTGGCAGCGTGCGCCACGTCGAAGGCGGTGCCGAAATGCCGGCTACGCTGGCGGACGTCGGTGAGCGGCTCGAGCGGCAGGGATTCGAACAGTTCTCGCTGCTGTTCCAGGTGCAGCAGGCCGGCGAACCGCGGCAGGGACTGCATGCGGTGGTCATCGAGGGCGAACCGGTGGGCGAGATGTTCCTCGTGCCGGTCGCGCGCAACGGCGACCAGGTGAGCTACGAAGCCTGTTTCAACCGGAGGGTGGCGGGCGCGGAGGGGAAGTGAAGCCGACGGCAAGCGGCGGCGCGGGGCCCGCCATGGAACGCCGGCTGCCGGCGGAGCATGACGATCCAGGGGAGGTGGCGCCCATCACGTCCTGCAAAGGTCCACGTCCTGCGCGCAGTTGACGGGCGTCCGGCCCGTCGCCGGTTCGTCAGGCGCGGCCGAAGACCGCCTGGTAGCTCACGCCATCGCCCCGGATCGGCGAAATGAACGCGCTGAAGGATGCGAGCCCCTCGCTGCTGAATTCGTAGATGCCCTCGGCGAGTGGCACCTCGCGCGTGCCGCGGAAGACCAGGGTGAAGCACTGCTCGCGCGCGCGCTCCGCGTCGGCGTACCCGCTCGTCGTCCGCAGCGGAACCACCTGCACCAGTTGCAGCGACACGGCGGCGCCGTGCTCCCGCTCGAGCGTGAAAGCCTGGCCGACCATGCGCTGCAGCGTCGCCAGCCCGAATGCTCCGCTTCCGCCGGACGATGCAGCGAGCGCGAAGCCGCTGCGACCCAGCGTCAACAGCCCGGCAGCCGCCACGGCGGCATGGCCGAGGAAACGGCGACGATCGTTTGGCATGGTGTGTCCCCCTTGGTACGTACGTCGAGTCTAGAGTGTGCGGTTGCTCGCGACAATCGTGTTGCACGGGTTGTGCCCGCAAGCGTGCAGCGCCTACCATGTGATGTGCCAGCGCACGGCGCGGCATTCGTCGTCAGGGGAAAATCCAGCATGAGCGAACCGTTTCTCAGCGAGATCCGGATGCTTGCGTTCAACTTCGCGCCGCGAGGCTGGGCGCATTGCAACGGCCAGATCCTGCCGATCCAGCAGAACCAGGCCCTGTTCTCCCTCCTCGGGACGACGTACGGCGGCAATGGCGTGACCACGTTCGCACTGCCGGACCTGCGCTCGCGCGTGCCGATCCACTCGGGCACCTTACCGGGCACCACGCTCGGCGAAGCCGGAGGCGAGGAGTCCCACATGTTGACGGCCTCCGAAATGCCGGCGCACACGCACGTGCCGCAGGCGTCCTCTGCCGCGGCAACCAGCGGCACGGCCAGCGCAGGCATGGCGCTGGCGACCGCAGTCGACAGCAAGCCCTATCGCAGCGGCGCCGGCAGCCTCGTGGGGCTGGACGCGAGCAGCGTCACCAGCGCGGGGACCAGTCAGCCCCATTCCAACATGGCGCCCTTCCTTGCGGTCTCGTTCGCGATCGCCTTGCAGGGCATCTTTCCTTCGCGCAACTGAGACCGGCCATGTCCGAACCTTACGTCGGCGAAATCCGCATGGCGGGTTTCAATTTCGCTCCGCAGGGATGGGCCCGCTGCGACGGCTCCCTGATGTCCATCTCGGAAAACGAAATGCTGTTCTACGTGCTCGGCACGACCTATGGCGGCGACGGCCAGACGACCTTCGCCCTGCCCGACTTCCGTGGGCGCGTGCCGTTGCACCAGGGCCAGTCCGCCGGCAACGCATGGCGCACGCACGGCGAGTCGGGCGGCAGCGAGGCGGTCACGCTGAGCGCGGCGCAGTTGCCGGTGCACACGCACGCGCTGGTGGCCAACGCAAGCGGTGTGCGAACGGCCTCCCCTTCGGGAAACTTCCTCGGCAGCGGCGAGGCCGACCTCTACAACCACGGCGGCGGTTCGACCGTGACCCTGGCGGGTGGAACGCTCACCGCCGCCGGCGGCGGCCAGCCGCACGCCAACCTGCAGCCATTCCTCTGCATCAACTTCATCATCGCTCTCTACGGCATTTTTCCGACGCAGAACTGAGGCGCGCCATGTCCGATTACTTCCTCGGCGAGATCCGCATCTTCGGCTGCAATTTCGCACCTCGGGACTGGGCCTTCTGCAACGGCCAGCTGATGGCGATCTCGCAGAACACGGGCCTGTTCTCGCTGCTGGGAACCTACTACGGCGGCGATGGCCGCACGACGTTCGCGTTGCCGAACCTGCAGGGCCGCGCGCCGATATCGCTGGGGCAGGGGCCCGGCCTTTCCCCGCGCAGCATCGGCGACCGCGGCGGCAGCGCAGCGGTTGCCCTCATCCAGACGGAAATGCCCGCGCACACGCACGGCGTGGCTGCAAGGTCGTCCCGCGCGGACCGCGCCAATGCCCAGGCTGCGATGCTCGCCAGCGGCGCCGAACCGCTCTACGTCGCCGGTGCGCCCACCGTTCCCATGAGCCCGCAGGGCGTCGCGGTGAGCGGCGTTGGCATTGCCCACAACAACATGCAGCCGTACCTGGTGCTCAATTTCTGCATCGCGCTACGGGGAATCTTCCCTCCACGCCCATGACCGGGAGCGCGGCCGCGGAAATCCCCTTCAGCCTGCGCCCCGTGCGCGGGGAGGACGATGCGTTCCTGCGCGACGTCTACGCCTCTACCCGGCTCGGGGAACTGGCGCCGCTGGGATGGAGCAGGGAGCAGGTGGAACGTTTCCTCGGCATGCAGCACGAGGCGCAGCACCGCGACTACTGGCGCAACTACGATACAGGCCGCTTCCAGGTGGTCGTGGTGGACGGGGCGGATGCCGGTCGGTTCTACGTCGAACGCCGGACCGGAGAACTGCGCATCGTGGACATCGCCCTGCTGCCCGCCTTCCGCGCGCGCGGACTCGGCAGCGCGCTGATCGGGCAGCTGTTCGAGGAAGCGGACGTGGCGCAGCTGCCGGTGCGCATCCACGTCGAACACGCCAATCCGGCACAACGGCTGTACCTGCGCCTGGGTTTCGCCTTCGTCGGCGAACCCGGCGGCATTTACCGATTGATGGAACGACCGCCACGCGGAGCGGCACGCGTCGCCTGAGCGGCGTGTTCTGGAACAGGGGAGACTGATGATGCCTGCATCTCACGGAGCGCGCCTGTCGCGCCGGCTGGCCGCACTCGGCATGTTGTGCGTGGCGACGCTCGCCGGGGCGGGCGAGGTGACCTCGACGCTCGACGACGCCACGGTTGGCACGCTGCGCAACCAGGTCGCTGCCGGTGGCACGGTGACGTTCGCCGCCTCGCTGGCCGGACAGACGATCACCCTCACGCGGGGCGAGATCACCGTGCCGGCCGGCACCACCATCAGCGGCCCGGGCGCGGGGCGGCTCACCGTCTCCACCACGTCCGGGCGCCTGTTCCACCACCTCTCCGGTGCGGCCACCATTGCCGGCCTCACGCTTGCCAATGGCAATGCCGGCAGTGGCGGCCAGGGTGGCGCCGTGCGCAATCTCGCCACCCTCACGCTGGCCGACGTCGCGATCACCGCCAGCCGCGCCGGCGATGCGGGAGGCGCCGTCTACAACGCCGGATCGCTCACCATCACCGGCTCGACGTTCAACGGCAACTCCGTCACCGACGCCACCTGCGCGGGCGGCGGCGCGATCCGCAGCGAGGGCTCCGGGTCGCAGCTGCAGGTGACGAACTCCACCATCACCGGCAACAGCGCCGCGTCCTGCAGCGGCGGCGGCATCAGCTTCAACGACGGGTCGGCACGCATCAGCGCCAGCACGATTGCCGGCAACAGTGCCGGCGCGAGCGGCGGCAACCTCTACAAGGGCAGCAGTACCGCGCCGCTGGTGCTCGAGGCGAGCATCGTCGCGCAGGGCAGCAGCGGCGGCGGCACGCCGGTCAACGCGGACCTGCATGGCGCGATGGCGGGCCTTTCGTCGAGCGGCTATAACCTGGTGCAGTCGCGCGGCGACAGCGCCGGCTGGCTTGCCAGCGATCTTGCCGATGGCACCGACCCGCTGCTCGGCGCGCTGGCGGCCAACGCCGGCGCAACCC
>JAEZQS010000194.1 GCA_023412995.1 Pseudomonadota bacterium | reverse complement strand
TGCGCTGGTTGGACTCGACCACCCGCATCCAGTCGTCGGCACAGGGCTGTTCGAACTCGATCGCACAGCGCCCGGCGCACGGCAGGCCGCCGGCCTCCACCGGGGTGACGGTGATGCGGTAACGGCGCGGGGATGAAGCCATGTCGCGATGTCCTGCACGGGAGTGGCACCACCATAGGTGCCGCTGCCGGGCCGGGCGAGGCCCGTGGCCACGATGGACCGTTCCACCCTGCCGCGGCGCCGGTCAGGGCGCGGCGCGCAGGCGGGGCAGCGGGTCGCGCGCGCCCTCGTTGCCATAGATGCCGTAGTGCAGGTGGGGCGGCGTGCCGCGGGCGTTGCCGGTATCGCCGACGGTGCCCAGCACCGTGCCGGCCTCGACCACGTCGCCGGCCTGCAGCCCCGGCGTCCACTGCTCCAGGTGGGCGTAGTAGTGCGACTCGCCGCCTGGACCCCGAATCCACACCTGGCGGCCGCCGAGTCCGCGCTCGCGCACGGCCGTCACGATCCCGCGGCTAGTGCTGGTGACCGGCGTCCCGCGGACGGCGAAGATGTCCACGCCCTCATGGCGGCGGTCGCTGCCGCGTGCCGCGCCCCAGGTGTCGGCGATACGCGAGGCGGCGACGCCCTGCACCGGGACCGGCAGCGACACCGGGGCCGGGCTGCGTTCCAGCTCCCACGCCAGGCGTGCCCGTTGCGCGAGCGGGTGCTGCCACGCCCAGGCAACGCCCAGGGCGAGCAGTGCCAGCCAGAGCAATGACCAGGCCAGCCGCGCCAGGCGCCTGGCGGTGGAAGCGTGCGCGAGGCCCGGGGAAGGCGTATCCATTGCACGAGGATGCCGGGCCAGGCGTGCGCGCGATGGCAAGGGCCCGGAAAAACGACGGGGCGGCCTTGCGGCCGCCCCGTCGGGCAAACACGGATCGCGCGCCCGGTCAGGCGGCAGCGTCCTTGAGCTTCTTCAGCGGACGCACCTTGACGCGCACGGAGGCGGGCTTCGCCGCAAACGTCCGCTCTTCCTTGGTGAACGGATCGATGCCCTTGCGCTTCGGCTTCGCCGGCACCGCCGTCGCGGTGATCTTCAGCATGCCCGGCAGGGTGAACTGGCCCGCGCCCTTCTTGTTGATCGAGCTGGCAACCGCCTGCTCCAGGCCTTCGAGCACCGCGCGCACGTTGCGCGGCTCGACGCCGCTCTGCTCGGAAATGTAGGCAACGAGCTGCGACTTCGACATCGGTTCGGTGATCGGCTTGGCCGCCGACTTCTTGCCGGCCGCCTTCTTGGTTGTAGCCATGGTTTGCTTTTCTCCGTGGGGATCGTAGCGCGGCTGCCGCAGGGCGCCGCGACGCCTAGCGTATCCCGTTTTTCCGCGTTTCGCGCGCCTTTTTCGCGGCTTTTTCGCATGGCGGGCACGGAGGGCGCGGGGAAAACGCGGTCGCCAACCCCACGGACCGGGGCGTGCCATGGCCGGTCGTTCGCCCGCGCCCGGCCGTGGCCTGGTCGATGCAACGAGAGAGGGTCCGGCGCAGGCGTGGAAAACCACGCTGCACCGGACCCTCGATGGCTCGCTTGAACGCGTCGGGCTCCGGGTGCCGGAGCCCGGGGGCTTGTCCTCAGCGCCCGTCGCGATCGGTGATGCGGTCCCACGCGTCGCGCACCGCCATCTTGGCCTCGTCCCAGCGCATGCCGGCCGCCGTCTCGTTGCGTTCCCAGTCGCGGCGCAGGGTGTCTTCCGCGTCATCCCAGCTGCGGTCGTAGTAACGCGCACGCGATTCCCAGCCGTAGCGATAGGCCGGCGCATACACGTCGTAGGCCGCGCCCGACCGGATGTACGGGCGGGTGGCATACTCGTCGCGCCAGTACGCGTCCTCCGCGGTCGGGTCGATGCCCTCGGCGACGCCCTTGCCGATCAACCCGCCCACGACGGCACCGACCGCGGCACCGATGCCGGTGCCGACGGGGCCTGCGACCGTGCCCACTGCCGCGCCCGTCGCCACGCCACCGGCCACCGCACCGACGCCGGTGCCGACCGGATGCGCGCCCGGGGCGCCGCTCAGGGGATCACGGTTCTCGTCGCGCGCGGTGGTCTTGTCGTTCCAATGCTTGTCGTCGCTGTTCATGTGCTTCTCCCTCTTGTTGGGACGTCCAGCTTGGCGCACGGCGGGTTAATCGCACCCGCACCGTTCGACGGCGGCAGCGCTGGCATTCAGCGTGGGCGCCGGTGCGTGCTGTTGCGCGGCCTCGGCCGGGCAGGCGACACTCGCTGATCGCGACCGACCTCATGGGTGCCGAGGCATTGGCTGCCAGGATCCGCTCCCCGACCACGCCACCGCTCGCGACCAGACCAACCGTCGTGGCTCGCCCGGCAACCACCGGCGGCGAAGGGTCGCAGCCGGGCGGGATTCCTGCCGTCGGTGCGCGCGGCGTGGCGTGGGCCGGTGCCTTGCTGCTGGCAGTGGTCCTGCTGAAGGTGGCGGCGATACTGGTCGATCCGCAGATCCGCCTGTTCCTCGGCGATTCGGCCAGCTACCTGTTTGCCGCGCGCTCGGAAGAATGGCTGCCGGGCGACCGCTCCTTCACCTACCCGCTGCTGCTCGAATCGCTGGTGCGGCCGACCGGCTCGCTGCAGGCCTTGCTGTACTGGCAGGCTCTGGCCGGCGTCGGCATCGCGCTGCTGCTGGCACGGGTCCTGCGCGTGCATTTCCGGCTGCCGGCGCTGCTGGTGCTGCTGGCCACCTGCGCGTTCGCGCTGGAGCCGGCGCAGCTCTTCTACGAGCGCATGGTGCTGGCCGAGACGTTCGGCCTGCTCGCCTTCGTCGCCTTCTACGCGGCGGCCTGCGCCTACCTCGTGCACGCACGCGTGGCCTGGCTCGCCGTCGTCGCCGTGCTCGGCATCGGCGCGGTGAGCCTGCGCATGAACTACCTGCCGGTGGTCACCGTCATCACGCTGGCGCTGCCGCTGGTGACGCTGTCCGATCCCGCGCGCCGCCCGCGCGCGTGGCGCGTGCTCGCGCACTGCGCGGTCGCCACGCTCTGCTTCTGGGGCACGCACGACCAGTACAAGCGGTACGTTGGTGAACTGTTCGACACCAAGCCCGCCTACATCGCGCGCGCCGGTTTCATGCGCATGGGCCTGGTGGCGCCGCTCATCAAGCCGGAACACTTCGTGCGCGTGGGCCTGCCGGCCGATTTCGCCGACCGCCTCGCCTACGACCTCGCCGACCCGCATACGCGCCCTTCGCAGCTGTGGAACCGCGGCGGGCTGGCCGATGCGATCGAGAAGGCCGGCCTCGACGTCAACCGCATCTGCCGCAAGCTGTCGGCGCATGCGTTGCGCGACGATCCGTTCGGCGTGGTGCGGCTCGGGTTCGTCACGCTCGGCGGCTACTTCAACCCCGATTCCTCGGCGCGGCGCCTCGCCAAGGACCTCGGCCGCGATCCGCTGCCCTATCCGGCGCGCGTCGTCTCGTCGGTGAAGCGCTACTGGCACTACGACATGGCAGGGGTCGCCGAGCGGTGGACCCCGGCCAGCCGCGCCTTCGCCGCCGCATCCACGTGGCTCGTCGCCTGCCTGTTCCTGCTGCTACCGCTGGCGCTGGCCAACGCATGGGTGCACTGGCGCGACCCACGCCGCCTGCAGGCGGTCCTCGCCGCCCTGTTCGGCATCGGCCTGGTCGCGAGCGAGGTGCTTTTCTCCAACATCGCCTCGTACCGCTACCTGCACGCCTTCCCGTTCTTCGTGCTGGTGAACGCGTTGCCGCTGGCCGCCACGCTGTGGGCCCGCCGCAGTCAACGCCGCACCGCCGACCGGGGCCCGGTTCCGGCGTAACGCGACGCGCACGCCCCTCCCCAGCCCCCAGCCCCCAGCCCCCAGCCCGTGCCTCTCAGACCGTAACCGGATTCGGCTTGTCCGGATCGAGGTTCCACAGCGTGATCGCCTTCGCGACATCGGCGGGCTTCAGCGCGCCCTCGGCGGCAAGTGCCGCGACGGCGGCGTGCGCCACCCAGTACCGGTCGACCTCGAAGAAGCCGCGCAGGTGTTCGCGCGTGTCGCTGCGGCCATAGCCGTCGGTGCCAAGCACGACGTAGCGCTTGCCGTGCGGGATGAAGGCGCGGATCTGGTCGGCGTACTCGCGCACGTAGTCGGTGGCGGCGACCACCGGGCCTTCGCGATTTTCCAGGCAGGCGGTGACGTGCGCCTTGCGCGGCTTCTTCTCGAGCGGGTGCAGCCGGTTCCAGCGCTCGACGTCGAAGCCGTCGCGGCGCAACTCGGTGAAGCTCGGGCACGACCAGATGTCGCAGGTGACGCCGAACTCCGTCGCCAGCAGGTCGGCTGCCGCGATCACCTCGCGCAGGATCGTGCCGGAGCCGAGCAGCTGCGCGCGCGGCGCATTCTTCTTCGCCTTCGAGGTCATGGCCGTGCGTGCATTCGCGGGCGACTGGCCGACGGTGCCCTTCGGGTCCGCCTGTGTTTCGCGCGGTGGCGGACCATCGGTTTCGTGCACCACGCTGCGACCGTGCTTGTCCGGCGTCGCATCCGACGTCGGCAGGCCGGCCGGCAACGGCGCGTCGCCGTCGCGCAGCAGGTACATGCCGCGGATGATGTCCGCCTCGACGCCCTCGGGCATGTCCGGATGGGCGTAGTTCTCGTTCATCACCGTGACGTAGTAGTAGACGTCCTCCTGTTCCTGCAGCATGCGGCGCGCGCCGTCCTGCAGGATCACCGCCACCTCGTAGGAGAAGGTCGGGTCGTAGGCGCGGCAGTTGGGAATCGCGCCCGCCATCAGGTGCGACTGGCCGTCTTCGTGCTGCAGGCCCTCGCCGTTGAGCGTGGTGCGGCCGGAGGTGCCGCCGATGAGGAAGCCCCGCGCGCGCATGTCGCCGGCCGCCCAGCAGAGGTCGCCGACGCGCTGGAAGCCGAACATCGAGTAGTAGATGTAGAACGGCAGCATCGGCACGTCGCTGATCGAATAGCTCGACCCGGCCGCCATCCAGGCGCTCATCGCGCCCGGCTCGCTGATGCCTTCCTGCAGCACCTGGCCCTTCTGGTCCTCGCGGTAGTACATCAGCTGGTCCGCATCGACCGGCTTGTACTTCTGGCCGAACGGCGCGTAGATCCCGATCTGCCGGAACATGCCTTCCATGCCGAACGTGCGTGCCTCGTCGGCGACGATCGGCACCACGTGCGGCGCGAGTTCCTTGTCGCGCAGCAGCAGGTTCATGCCGCGCACCAGCGCCATGGTGGTGGAGATCTCGCGCTCGCCGGTGCCGGACGTGATCTGCTTGAACGCATCCAGCGCGGGCACCGTGATCGACGCGCTGCGGCGGCGGCGCTGCGGCAGGAAGCCGCCGAGCGCGCGTCGGCGTTCCAGCATGTATTCGATCTCGGGCGAATCCTTGCCCGGGTGGTAGAACGGCACGCCGTCGAGCTTGTCGTCGGCGATCGGGATCTGGAAGCGGTCGCGGAAGGCGCGCACCGAGGCGTCGTCCAGCTTCTTCTGCTGGTGGGTCGGGTTCTTCGATTCCCCCACCGGCCCCATGCCGTAGCCCTTGACGGTCTTGGCGAGGATCACCGTCGGCATGCCCTGCGTGTTCGTGGCCGCGTGGTAGGCCGCATACACCTTGTGCGGGTCGTGGCCGCCACGGTTGAGGCGCCAGATGTCGTCGTCCGAGAGGCTCGCGACCAGCTCGCGCGTTTCCGGGTACTTGCCGAAGAAATGCTCGCGCGTGTAGGCGCCGCCGAAGGCCTTGCAGTTCTGGTATTCGCCGTCCAGCGTTTCCATCATCAGCTTGCGCAGCTTGCCCGAGGTGTCGCGCGCCAGCAGCGGATCCCAGTAGCTGCCCCACACCACCTTCAGGACGTTCCAGCCGGCGCCGCGGAAGTTGCCCTCCAGTTCCTGGATGATCTTGCCGTTGCCGCGCACCGGCCCGTCCAGGCGCTGCAGGTTGCAGTTGATGACGAAGATGAGGTTGTCCAGGCCCTCGCGCCCCGCCAGCGAAATCGCGCCGAGCGATTCCGGCTCGTCCGTCTCGCCGTCACCGAGGAAGCACCACACCTTGCGGTCGCTCTTCGGCACCAGGCCGCGATGCTCCAGGTACTTCATGAAGTGGGCCTGGTAGATCGCCTGCAGCGGGCCGAGCCCCATCGACACCGTCGGCACCTGCCAGTAGTCCGGCATCAGCCACGGGTGCGGATAGGACGGCAGGCCCTTGCCCTTGCCGGCCACTTCCATGCGGAAGAAATCGAGCTGCTCCTCGCTGATGCGCCCTTCGAGGAACGAGCGCGCGTAGATGCCCGGGCTGGAGTGGCCCTGGTGGAAGACGAGGTCGCCCGGATGTTCCGCGGAAGGGGCACGCCAGAAATGGTTGAAGCCGACGTCGTACAGCGTCGCCGACGAGGCGAAGCTCGCGATGTGTCCGCCGAGTTCGCCCGGCTTGCGGTTGGCGCGCACCACCATCGCCATCGCGTTCCAGCGGATCAGCGAACGGATGCGCCATTCCATTGCCGCGTCGCCCGGCGAGCGCGCCTCCAGGTGCGGCGGGATGGTGTTGATGTACTCGGTGGTCGGGTCGAACGGCAGGTAGCCGCCCGCGCGGCGCGTCTCGTCGACCATCCGCTCGAGCAGGAAGTGCGCGCGGTCGGTGCCATCGGCGTTGATCACGCCCTTCAGCGCGTCGGTCCATTCCTGCGTCTCGACCGGGTCCAGGTCCTGGTCGAGGATGTCGTTGAGCTGGTTCATCGGGATTTCTCTCGGTCGCGCGGGCTTCGCCGCGGCGTGGGCATGGCGCGCGCCACGCGGGCGCAGGCGCGAAACGGCAAGTCTAGTCGGCCGGCACGCGTTTCGCATGCTGCGGGTGCGCGGGCGGGCGGTGAAGCCGGCATGGCGGGGCCGGTCGCGCAGCGGCGTAGTGCCCGGAAACTGCCCGCCGGCGCCGACCGGCGATATGCTCCGCAGCGAGGGGAGATGCGCCATGCCGCCGTCGCGCACCGTGGGCGTACACGCCGTGTTCGAGCGCTGGCTGGATGAGCCGCCGGAGCGCCGGGAGGCATTCCTCGACCGCGCCTGCGCCGGCGACCCGGCGCTGCGCGCGCGCATCGGGCAGCTCGCGCGCCTCGCCGGTCAGGCGGGCTTCCTCGACAGCCCGGCGCTGCGG
>JAEZQS010000063.1 GCA_023412995.1 Pseudomonadota bacterium | reverse complement strand
GCCCCGGGCGGCCGCTGCGTTCCTGCATGCAGACCACAGAAGCCGACATCACCGACCTCTCCCACGACGGCCGCGGCGTCGCACGCATCGAGGGCAAGACCGTGTTCGTCGCGGGTGCATTGCCGGGCGAGCGCGTGCGCCTGCGCATCCTGCGCCGCAGCCGTTCGTTCGACGAGGCGCGCACCGAAGAAGTGCTGGTCGCCTCGCCCGAGCGCATTGCGCCGCGTTGCGCGCACTTCGGCCAGTGCAGCGGCTGCAGCCTGCAGCACCTGCCGCCGGCGGCGCAGATCCGCGCCAAGCAGCGCGTGCTGGCCGAGAACTTCGCACGCATCGGCAAGGTCGAGCCGGCACGCTGGCTGGAGCCTCTCACGGCCGAGCCGTGGGGCTATCGGCGCAAGGGGCGGCTGTCGGTCAAATGGGTGGAAAAGAAGGGCAGGGCGCTGGTCGGCTTCCGTGAGGAGAACCCGCGCTTCGTCGCCGACCTCGCCGCCTGCCACACGCTGCTGCCGCAGGTGGGCGAGCGCATTGGCGACCTCGCAGTGCTGGTCGGCTCGCTGGATGCCAGGCGCGAGATCGCGCAGATCGAGATCGCTGCCGGCGACGACGCCGTGGCGCTCACCTTCCGCCACCTGCAGCCACTGGGTGAGGTGGACCGCGCCGCGCTGGTCGGCTTCGGCCAGCAGCACGGCTTCGCCATCCTGCTGCAGCCGGGTGGCCCCGACAGCGTGCAGCCGCTGTGGCCAGCCGAGGTGAACCTGGCCTTCCGCATCGACCAGGCGGATGTCGAACTCGCCTTCCGGCCACTGGACTTCATCCAGGTCAACGCGGGGATGAACCAGCGGATGATCGCGCGTGCGCTGGACCTGCTGCAGCCGGCCTCGGCCGATCGCGTGCTCGATCTTTTCTGCGGGCTCGGCAACTTCACGCTGCCGATCGCGCGCCACGTCTCAGCCGTCACCGGCGTGGAAGGCGAGGAAGCGCTGGTCGCCCGCGCGCGCGCCAACGCCACGCGCAACGGCATCGACAATGCCACCTTTGCAGCCGCCGATCTTGCCGCCGACCAGCGCGATGCGCCGTGGGCGCGCGCTACGTGGGACAAGCTGCTGCTCGACCCGCCGCGCTCGGGCGCGGCCGCGGTGCTGGAGTACCTGCCGCGCAAGGGCACCGACCGCGTCGTCTACGTCTCCTGCCACCCGGGCTCGCTTGCCCGTGACGCCGGCACCCTCGTCACCCGCCACGGCTTTACCCTTGCCGCCGCCGGGGTGATGGACATGTTCCCGCACACCGCGCACGTGGAATCCATCGCCCTGTTCGAGCGCTGAGGCACGGGATTCGCGGGTGTGTGCGGGTTCCGGTCCGTCGAAGATCAAGAGCCTGAAACACCGAGCACACCGAGCACAGAGAGAAGGCAAAAAAGCCAAGTCGGGCTAAAAAAAGGCGCGTGCCCGGAACAAGTCATCCGTGGGGAGTGCAATTCAATCGTTCATTCTTCTGCTTTCTCTGGGTGCTCGGTGTGCTCGGTGTTTCAATCTTTCCGCTTTTCCGCCTTTCCGCTCTTCGCTCACCGGATCCGCGGTCGAGGGCTCCGGGTGCTGCCGACTGCAGCGGCGCAACAACGCGGCGCGGACTGCTAGGATGGGCGCATGTTGATCATCGGCTTGTCCGGCACCACGCTTACCGATGCCGACCGCGTGCGCCTGCAGGCGCCACAGGTCACCGGCGTGATCCTGTTCACCCGCAACTTCCGCGATCGCGACCAGCTGGTGTCGCTGGTGGACGACATCCGCCTGGTGCGGGATGACCCGTTCCTCGTCTGCGTCGACCAGGAAGGCGGGCCGGTGCAGCGGTTCCGCGACGGCTTTGCGCCGCTCCCGGCGCTGGCGCGGCTGGGCGAGCTGTACGCGCGCGATCCGCGCACCGCCGTCGCGCGGACGGAGGAGCACGCCTGGCTGATGGCCAGCGAGATGCGCGCCATCGGCGTCGACCTCAGCTCCGCGCCGGTGGTCGACCTCGCGCGCGGCAACCGCGCGATCGGCGAGCGCGCATTCGCCCCCGATCCGGAGGTGGTGTCCGACCTTGGCCAGGCCTACCTGCGCGGCATGCACCTGGCCGGCATGGCGGCCACCCTCAAGCACTTTCCCGGACACGGCAGCGTGGCCGAGGACACCCACTTCGATGCCGCCAGCGACCCGCGCGACCTCGATGCCCTGCTGGCAACCGACCTCGTGCCGTTCGCCGACGCGATCGCCGCCGGCGCCGAAGCGGTGATGATGGCGCACGTGACGTATCCCGCCGTCGACGCGCAGCCGGCCGGTTATTCGCGCGTGTGGATCGAGGACATCCTGCGCGGTGAGCTCGGCTTCCGCGGCGTGGTGGTGGGCGATGACATCGGCATGGCGGCGGCCGAGTCGCAGGGTGGCATCGGCGCGCGCATCCAGGCGCACCTGGACGCCGGCTGCGACCTCGTGCTTGCCTGCAGTCCCTCGATCGTCGACGAAGCCATCGAGGCCAGCGCCGGCATGCCGCCCTGCGATGGCGAGCGCCTGCAGGTGCTGCAGGGCGGCGTCGCGCAGACGTGGCAGGCACTGGAATCCAATCCCCAACGCGCCGAGTTCATCGCCCGCCTGGTGGCGCTGGCCGATGCAGGGAGCAACGCATGAACGCGACGGGTTTCGACGAGGTGCTGGCACGCGCCGAGCGGGTCCAAGACGAGCCCGCGCTGCTCGCCACGATCGCGCGCATGGCGCGCGAGATCGATGCCGCCCTGGCCGGTTCGCCGGCGGTGTTCCTGACCGTCATGCAGGGGGCGCTGGTGTTTGCCGGCCACCTGGCGACGTCGATCAGGGCACCGCTCGCGTTCGATTACGTGCACGCCACGCGCTACCGCGGCAACACCACGGGAGCCGACCTGCACTGGATCAAGCGGCCGGGCATCGACCTTACCGGTGCGACCGTGCTGCTGGTGGACGACATCCTCGACGAGGGCCACACGCTGGCGGCGATCCGCGACGAGTGCCTTGGCCTCGGCGCGGCGCGCGTCTGGCTGGTGGCGCTGTGCGAGAAGCGCCACGGCCGCGGCCTGGCCGACCTGCGTGCCGATTTCAGCGGGCTGGAGGTGCCCGACCGCTACGTGTTCGGCTACGGCATGGATTACCACGAACACGGCCGCAACCTGCCGGCTATCTACGCGGTGGACGCATGAACCCCGTGCTGGCGGTCATCGGGGGAACCGGCCTGTACCGGCTGGCGGGTCTGGAAGGCGCGACGCGGCATGCCGTGGATACGCCATTCGGGGCGCCATCCGATGCGGTCGTGACGGGGCGCCTCGGGGGACAGCCACTGGCGTTCCTTGCCCGCCACGGCGAGGCGCACGCGCTGGCGCCGCACCGGGTCAACTACCGCGCGAACCTGTGGGCGCTGCATCAGGTGGGCGTGCGGCGGGTGGTGGGCGTCAACGCCGTCGGCGGCATCCGCAGCGACATGGGTCCCCGTGCCGTCGTCGTGCCGGACCAGCTGATCGACTACACCTGGGGGCGCGCCGGCAGCTACTGCGATGCCGAGGGTGCCGAGGTGCGCCACATCGATTTCAGCGAACCCTATTCGGCGGGGCTGCGCAGGCGACTGCTCGATGCCGCGCGCGCCGCCGGCGTGGCGGTGGTCGATGGCGGCTGCTATGCCGCGACGCAGGGGCCGCGCCTGGAAACCCGCGCCGAAGTCGAGCGCCTGCGCCGCGACGGCTGCGATCTCGTCGGCATGACCGGAATGCCAGAGGCGGCGCTGGCACGCGAACTCGAACTCGAGTACGCCTGCCTCGCCCTCGTCGCGAACTGGGCGGCAGGCTGTGGGGGCGTGGCCGAAATCAGCCTGCCCGAAATCTTCGCCAACCTGGAGGCGGCCACCGCCGCCGTCCCCCGGATTCTCGCGGCCCTGCCGCAGGGCTGATTGCGGGGATTGGCGGATCCGGCGCCGGGCCCCGCGGCCGCCCTCGGGGTCGATGCCAGCCGCCATGTGGCTGGCCGGTGGAGTGATCCCGCACTCCGCCCGTGTTTCCCACGCCCCGGTTCCCGCCCCCTTGATTTGTACTGTTAAGCGATTGTTATACTGGCCGCGCACGGCGCTGGGGAGCGAAACCGTGGCATCCCCTGCCTTGCCTGGTCAACTCAGTGAGAGGCTTCATCGATGCTTACCGGTACAGTGAAGTGGTTCAACGATGCCAAGGGATTCGGATTCATCGCGCCGGAGGAAGGCGGGGAAGACGTGTTCGTCCATTACTCGGCCATCAATTCGCAGGGCTTCCGCACGTTGCAGCAGGGGCAGCGCGTGAGCTTTGAAATCGTCCAGGGCCCGAAGGGTTCGCAGGCGTCCGGCGTGCAACCGGTCGCCTGACGACGAGGCAGCCATCATCCGCCGGGAAGCTGGCAGCAGCTTCCCGCGCGGCCAGGTCGTGCGTGGCGCGACCACGCAGGCCTGCACGGGCGGCAAGATGGCACGCCGCGGCGCGGCCCTGCGCGAGCAGCGCCCCCCGGCGCATGCTTCCGCTTTTCCGTCCTGACACCCCCCGCCTCACGCGGCGAACTGCAGGCGCGCCAGTTCCGCATACAGGCCACCCTCGCGCATCAGTTCCGCGTGGGTGCCTTGCGCCACGATGCCGCCGCCCTCGAGCACGACGATCCGGTCCGCCCGCTGCACGGTGGCGAGGCGATGGGCGATGACGAGGGTGGTGCGGCTGCGCATCAGCCGCTCCAGGGCGTGCTGGATCAGGTGCTCCGACTGCGCATCGAGGCTGGAGGTCGCCTCGTCCAGCAGCAGCACCGGGGCATCGCGCAGCAGTGCGCGGGCAATCGCCACGCGCTGTTGCTGGCCACCGGAAAGGCGCACGCCGCGTTCACCGAGGTAGGTATCGTAGGCTTCCGGCAGGGCAGCGAGGAACTCGTGCGCCTCGGCGGCCCGCGCCGCCTCCCGCACCTCGGCGAGGCTCGCCCCGGTGCGGCCGAAGCCGATGTTGTCGGCTGCGCTGGCGCCAAACAGCACCGGGTCCTGCGGCACCAGGGCAAAGCTGCCGCGCAGGTCCGGCAAGGCCATTGCGCGCAGGTCCACGCCATCGAGCGTGATGCGCCCCGCCTGCGGGTCATGGAAGCGCAGCAGCAGCTGGAACACGGTGGTCTTGCCCGCGCCCGAGGGGCCTACCAGCGCAATGGTCTGCCCGGGTTGCACCGCGAGCGAGAAGTCGTGCAGCGCGGCGCGGTCCGGGCGCGAGGGATAGCGGAATTCGACGTGCTCGAAACGGATCTCGCCGCGCACCGGGGCCGCGAGGGCCATCGCGCCGGTGGGCGAGGCGATATCGGCGCGGGTATCGAGCAGGTCGCCGATCCGTCCCAGCGCGCCCGCGGCGCGCAGCACCTGTCCCCAGACCTCGGTCAGCGCGCCGACCGACCCGGCGGCGAGCACCGCGTACAGCACGAACTGGCTGAGGAGTCCCGGGGCCATGGTGCCGCCAATGACCGCCTGCGCGCCGGCCCAGAGCACCAGCGTGATGGCGCCGAAGGTGAGCAGGATGACGAGCGCGGTCAGCGTGCCGGTCATCGCGATGCGGCGGCGCGCGGTCGCGAGGGCGCGCTTGATCGCGTCGTCGTAGCGCGCGCGTTCTTCCGGCTCGCGCGTGTAGGCCTGCACCGTGTGCACCGCGTTGAGCGCCTCGCTCGCGATCGCCGAGGCATCGGCAATGCGGTCCTGGCTCTCGCGCGAGAGACGCGCCACGCGGCGGCCGAACACGACGATGGGCAGCACCACGGCCGGGATCACCAGGACCGTGAAGCCGGCGAGGCGCGGGCTGGTCAGCACCATCAGCGCCGCCCCGCCGATGAGCGTGACGACGCTGCGCAGCGCGATCGACAGGGTCGAGCCGACCACCGTCTGCACCAGTTCCGTATCGGCCGCCAAACGCGACACCAGTTCGCCGGTGCGCGTGCGTTCGTAGAACGCCTGGTCGAGGGTGAGCAGGTGGTCGTAGAGGCGCCGGCGCAGGTCCGCCGCGACGCGCTCTCCCAGCAGGCTGACGAAGAAGTAGCGCGCCGCGGTCGCGATGGCGAGCACCGCCGCCACCGCGAACAGCCCGAGGAAGGTCGCATTGATGGCCGCCGCGTTGGCCGGCGTGAAGCCGCGGTCGATCATCACGCGCACGGCCTGCGGCAAGGTCAGCGTCGCTGCCGAGGACAGGGCCAGGAATCCCAGCCATCCGGCAATCAGCTTGCGATAGGGCCTGAGGTAGGGCAGCAGCCGCCACAGCGAACGGATCCTGCGCGGGGCATCGGCGGCGTCGGTCATCGGCTCGTTCGCAGGCGGGTACCGGCTGCACGTGCGGCCATGCCGCGGCCGTTCAAGCCGCGTGGCGGATGTCGCACGGTTCCGCTCCCCGGCATCATGGCGCGGCCTCGACCTCGCCGCGCCCGCGCGTGAGGTCGCGCACGAAGTCGCGCAGTGCGTCGGCGCGGCTGGCCGGCAGCTCCACCAGCATCTCGATGCCCTCCGTCATCGGGCTGTCGCCACGGCGCACGCCCTCGTAGTCGCGCAGGCGCGCCATCAGGAGCGGCACGGCGGCAAACGGGCAGCGCACGCGCATCCGCACCCGTTCCACCAGGGGCGTGCGGCTGGCGAGGCGCAGGCACTCGGCGGCGCAGCCGCCGTACGCACGCACCAGCCCGCCCACGCCGAGCTTGACGCCGCCGAACCAGCGCGTGACGACGACGGCCACGGCATCCAGGCCCTGGCCGTCGATGGCGGCAAGGATGGGACGACCCGCGCTGCCGCCGGGTTCGCCATCGTCGTTGAAGCGATAGCGCTCACCGACGCGCCATGCCCAGCAGTTGTGGGTCGCGTCGGGCGCGCTGGCGCGCGCGATGAAAGCGGCGGCGGCATCGGCGTCGCCGATCGCCTCGGCCTGCGCGAGGAAGCGGCTCTTGCGGATTTCCTGCTGCAGGCGCGCAGGCGCGGCCAGTGTGCTCAGCACCATCTGGGACATTGCCGCGCGTGGCCGCGGCCGGCCGGCCACCGCGTCATGGCAGCGTGCGCAGGTCGTCGGGCAAAGGCTGGTCGGGGTACGTGCGGCGGAAAAGGTCGAGGCTTTGCAGCGCCTGCTCGCGATCGCCCTGCTGCAGCAACTGGCGGATGTGCGCCAGCCAGTCGGCGGGCGCGCGCTGGAGGTCGCGTTGCAGGTCGGCGGGCAAGGCTGGTGATCGTTCGCGCGCATCCTGCCGGGTGTGGTCCCGGACGCGCCCGGCAGCAGCGGCAGGCGCCACCTTGCGTGCACCTGCCGACGCATCGCTTGCAGAGGAGGACACCGCCTTCCATTCTGGCCTCGCCGGAGCGGGCGGTGCCGGCGGCGGGGCGGGCACGCTCATCGGCAGCGGCGGCTCGCGGGCGCCTTGTGCTTTGGCGGGTGCCATCCGCTCCGCTGGCGCGGAACGCGCCTGCTGCCGAGGACTTGCCGGAGCGGCGGCGGATTCTTCCGCCGATGCCGCGACATCGGACGATGCCGCTGGCGCCGGCGCGCGCGCCGCTTCCTCGATCGGCTGCACGGGCACCACGTCGGTCGAGGGCTGGCGCGCCGGAAGGTTGGCTGGCTGCCGCAACGCCTCCTGTCCCACTTGCCACGCGATGCCGGCCGCGAGCACGAGGC
>JAEZQS010000020.1 GCA_023412995.1 Pseudomonadota bacterium | reverse complement strand
GGCGGAAGGCGCCTCCGCGCGGCAGCGGCGGGCGGCTCGCGGCGGCCGCTTCCGGGTGCGGCGCGCTGGCGTCCCCCATCTCAGTCGCCGTAGCCCAGTACCGCGACGATGCGCGCGCGGCTTTCCTCGGCCATCCGGCGGCGCGCGTCGGGCGTGGCCGGGACCGGCTCGAGGAAATGGATCTCGGCGTCGAAGCGCGGCCCGCCGAGCAGGCGCAGGAAGTTCGGCAGGAAACGTTCGTTCGGCCCGAACGGGACGCGCGGATCCTGGCGGCCGTCGTTGCCGTAGCGCAGCGCCACTGGCTGGACCGGCACGCCGGCATCGAGCGCGGTCTGGAAGATGCGCGCGTGGAAGGTGCCGACGCGATCGCCATGGCCGCTGCCGCCTTCCGGGAACACGCCCACCGGTTCGCCTTCGCGCAGCCGGCTCACCACCTGCGCCATGACGGCCGCCAGCGAGTCATTGCTGCCACGGCGGTGGAACAGCGTGCCCGCACGTGCCGCCAGCCAGCCCACCAGCGGCCAGCGCGCGATCTCGCTCTTGGCCACGAAACTCACCGGCCGCGCGCTGTGCACCAGGAGAATGTCGAGCCAGGACACGTGGTTGGCGACGTACAGCACGCCCCCGGGCAGCGCTTCGCCGAAGCGCCGGATGCGGAAGCCGAACAGGCGCAGCAGCATGGCCGACCAGCCGCGGATCATCGCCTTGTCGAGCGTCGTCGTGCCGACGCGCACGCGCGCGGCCAGCGGATTGAGCACGGCCAGCGCCAGCAGCGGCGCCACCACGACGTTGAACGCGAGCAGCGGCCCTCGCACGAGGTAGCGCAGCGCGCGCCATGGATCCGGCGGGTGGTCGTGTACGGCGGCGGGGAGGACGCGGCTCATGCCGCGATGGTAGCGGATCGCCGTGCCGGAACGGCGGCCGCGACCGCCACGGCGGCCACGCCTGCGCTGCGGTTCAGCGGTAGCGCGCCTCGGCCAGGTCGATGTCGCGCGCGAGGCGGCGCGCTATGTCGTCGGATACGCGCCGCTCGCGGGCGAGTGCGAAGATCGCCTCGCGCTCGGCGCGCAGCGCGGCAATGCGCAACGCCCGCTCGGCATCGTCGGCCTTGCGCAGCTCGCCCGCGGCGACGCGATCGGGATCGCCCTCGAGGCGCCGCTGGTACAGCGCCATCACGCGCACGGCGGCACTGGCCAGGACGTCCAGCCCGACGCCCGGCAGTTCGTGCCGGGCCCGCTCTATGGCGGCCAGTGCGGCGCGCGCCGCGGCGCGGCGGGCGACGTCTTCCTCGCGCTGCGCATCGGGTTCCGGCGGCACCTCCAGCCCCACCAGCAGGCGCGGCAGGCCGATGCTGGCGGCGAGCAGCGACACCAGGATCACCGCCGCGGCAAGGAAGATGACGAGGTCGCGCGCGGGGAAGGCGCGCCCGTCCGCCAGCACCAGCGGCAGGGTCAGCACGCCGGCCAGGGTGATGGCGCCGCGCACGCCGGCAAGCGAGGTCGCCACCACCAGCCGCCACGACGGCTCCGCCGGTTTTTCGCCGCGCCGGCGGGCGGCGAAGGCATCCAGCCGCAGCGACACCCACACCCATGCGAGGCGCAGCAGCGCCAGCATCACGTTGATCGCGAGGGCATACGCCAGCAGCCACCACGGACTCTGGTGGCCGCTCTGCCCGACGCTGTCGATCGCGCGCCGCAGGATGCCGGGGAGCTGCTCGCCCAGCAGCACGAACATGATGCCGTTGAGGGTGAACTGCACCGCGTCCCACACCGCCGTGCGCTGCACGCGCGTGGTGGCCAGTGCGGGACTTCGGAAATCGACCTGGCTCATCACGATGCCGGCGGCCACCGCGGCGAGGATGCCGGACGCGCCGATGTGTTCGGCCGCGAGGTAGGCGCCAAAGGGCGTCAGCAGGCTCACGAGGATCGCCACGCCGGCGACCTGGCCGAAGCGGCGGGTGAGTGCGTGGTGGCCGCGATGGATCGCCCACGTCACCACGGCACCGGTGCCCAGCCCGCCGAGCGCCAGCCAGAGGAAGGTGGCGGAGGCGGGTCCCAGCGCGAACTCGCCGGTCAGCACGGCGGCCACGGCGAAGCGGAAGCAGACCAGGCCCGATGCGTCGTTGAGGAGCGATTCGCCTTCCAGGATGTGCATCAGCCGGCGCGGGATCGGCACGCGCGCGGCAATCGAGGACACCGCGACGGGATCGGTCGGCGAGACGATCGCGGCGAGCGCGAAAGCGACCGCGAGCGGCATGGCGGGGATCATCCAGTGGATCAGGAAACCGGCACCGATCACCGTGAACACGACCAGCCCGAAAGCCAGCTGGAGGATCGGCCGCGCATCGCGGAACAGGCCCTCCTTCGGGATGCGCCAGCCATCGAGGAACAGCAGCGGCGGCAGGAACAGCAGGAAGAAGATTTCCGGGTCCAGCCCGACCGCATGGCGGGAGGTGGCGGCGACCACCGCGCCAAGCCCGATCTGCACCAGCGGCAGCGGCAGCGCGAGCGGCAGCACGCGCACGAGGTAACCGCTGGCCAGCACCAGCAGCAGCATGCCGAGGACGATTTCAAGCGAATGCATCGTTGGCGCCACCGACCTGTCCGGTCATGCCACGGTACGCTGCCCGGCCGGCGCTGCGCAAAAGCGGCTGCCGCGGGCGTTCAGCCGTCGCCGAGGCGGGACAGGGCTTCGCCGAGGTCGGCGACGTGCTGCTCCCACCAGCGCGCCTCGCCGACATGGGCGAACGCACGCGGAAAGGCCGGGTCGTGCCAGCGGACGGCGACCCAGCCGGCCCAGTGCACCTGGCGCATGACCCGCAGCGGCTCGACCAGCGCCCGTTCGCGGTGATCGAAATCGCGGAACTCGCCGTAGCCTTCGAGCAGTGCATCGAGCGCTGCCGGTGTCGGCGCCAGCATCCACAGATCCTGCACCGCCGGGCCCATGCGGGCGTCGTCGAGGTCGACGAAATGCGGTCCGGCATCGGTCCACAACACGTTGCCGGCGTGGCAGTCGCCATGCAGGCGCAGGGTCGACGCGCCGGCGTGGGCAAAGCGTGCGTCGAGCAGCGCGGCCAGTGCGGCGGTGCGCGCACGGTAGGTATCGGCCAGCCGCGCCGGCAGCAGGCCGGAAGCGAGCACCGCGGCGGCGGGATCGTGCACGAAGGTGGCAGTGTCGATCGCGCCGCGCGCGGCGAAGCGCGAGCGTGCGCCGATGCCGTGCATCCGCGCCAGCAGGCGCCCCATCCAGGCGAGGTGGTCGGCCGACTCCAGTTCCGGCGCGCGCCCGCCGCGGCGCGGATAGAGCGCGTAGCGGTAGCCCCCGTGGCGCAGCAGCGTCTCCCCGCCGACGACGAGCGGCGCCACCAGCGGCAGTTCCGCCGCCGCCAGCTCCAGCGCGAACGCGTGTTCCTCCGCGATCGCCGCATCGCTCCAGCGGCCGGGGCGGTAGAACTTGGCCACCAGCGGCACAGCGGCGTCGAGGCCCACCTGGTAGACCCGGTTCTCGTAGCTCGCCAGTGCCAGCAGGCGCCCGTCGGTCGCGAACCCGGCCGCCTCGACCGCATCCAGCACGCGGTCGGGGGAGAGTCCGGCATAGGGCGTTTCCGCGGCGGCCATCAGCCGCGGTCCGGACCGGTCCGCGCCACCACCGCGAGGGTCAGGCGCGCGATGCACACCAGGCGTGCCCGCTCGTCCTCGATGCGGATCTCCCACACCTGCGTGGTGCGTCCGATGTGCAGCGGGCGCGCGATGCCGGTGACGATACCGCTGGTGACCGCGCGCAGGTGGTTGGCGTTGATGTCCAGGCCCACCGCCATCTCGTCCTCGCCAATGCACAGGTTGCCGGCGAGGCTGCCGAGCGACTCGGCCAGCACCACCGACGCGCCGCCGTGCAGCAGGCCGAACGGCTGGCGCGTGCGCGCGTCCACCGGCATGGTGCCGCGCAGGCTGTCGGCGTCGATCGCCGTCACCTCGATGCCGAGGTGTTCGACCAGGGTGCCGCGGTTCCAGGCGGCGATGCGCGCGAGGTCGGGATGCTGCTTCCAGGGACTCATGGCCGGCGCCTCGTGCGGAAACGCCGGACTATAGCCGAGCCGCCGGCGCCCGCCGCGCGCGACGGGCGGGAGCGGTCGCGGCGGCATTCGCCATCGTGCCCGCACATCGTGCCCGCACATCGTGCCGGTCCATCGTGGCGGTACGCCGTGCCGGTACGTCGTGCCGGTACAATCGGGCAATTTCCCGCCAGGCGTGCGCGTGTCCCACACCGTCACCTTGCAGGCAAGCGGCAAGCAGTTCCGGGTTGAAGCCGGCGAAACCGTGCTGGAGGCTGCGCAGCGCGCCGGCCTCGCCCTGCCCTACTCCTGCCTTGCCGGCGTCTGCGGCAGCTGCAAGGCGACCCTCGTCGAAGGCGAGTGCGTGTATCCGCGCAACCCGCCGACCGCGCTCAACGCCGCCGAACGCCTGCGCCACCAGGTGCTGCTGTGCCAGGCGGTACCGGCGAGCGACCTCGTCATCGCCGCGCGCGAGGTGGCCTCGGTGGCCGACATCCCGCGCCGCGTGCTGCACCTGCGCCTGGAGGACAAGGTCCTCCTCAGCGACGACGTCGCCGGGCTGCGCCTGCTGCCGGAAGACGGCCGCCCGCTGCGGCGGCTGCCGGGGCAGTACCTCGACGTGCTGCTGGAGGACGGCAAGCGCCGCGCGTTCTCGATCGCCAATGCGCCGCACGAGGACGCCAGCATCGAGTTGCACGTGCGGCGCATTGCCGGCGGCGGCTTCACCAGCGCGGTGTTCGATTCGCTGCAACCCGGGGCGCTGCTGCGGGTGGAAGGTCCGCTCGGCACCTTCGTGCCGCGCGAGGACAGCGAGCGCCCGCTGCTGTTCATGGCAGGCGGCACCGGCTTCGCGCCGGTGAAGGCCCTGATCGAGCATTTCCGCCACCTCGGCACGCGCCGCCCGATGACGCTGTACTGGGGCGCGCGCACGCCCGCCGACCTCTACCTGCGCGCGCTGCCCGAGCGCTGGGCACGCGAGGATGCCGCGTTCGGATTCGTCCCGGTGGTGTCGGATGCCGGCCAGGCCGACACGCTGCGCAGCGGCCTGGTGCACGAGGCGCTGCTGGAGGACCATCCGGATCTTTCCGGGCACGACCTCTACATGGGCGGGCCGCCCACCATGGTCGATGCCGGGCGACGCGCGTTCGCCGAAGCCGGATTGCCGGAAGACCGCCTGTTCTTCGATTCCTTCGACTACGCGCCGGACGTCATCGCCGACATCCTGCGCGGCCGCGCCGGCATCCACGGCCTGTAGCAATCGCCGCCGCGCGGCGAAACCACCGTTCCGTCCTCAGCCCGACAGATTCGGCAACCGCGGCACGCCGTGCTCGCTGCGCTCTTCGAACGAGATCGGACGGGTGTCCAGCGCGCTGCGGGGCTGGCGCGGGCCGAGCGGGAGGGGGGCTTCGGCACGCGCGACATGCAGCGCGTTGGCATAGCAGGTGGCGGCCGCGGCAAGGTCGCCATCGGCCTTGCGGCAGTCGCCGAGCGCTTCCCACGCCGCGGAGGTCGGTGCCATCGCCAGCGCGCGTTCGAGCGGCTCTTCCGCCTGCTCGCAGTGGCCGGCGCGGGCGTGCAGGCGCCCGATCGCCACCAGCAGCGCCACGCTGTCGGGCGCGACCGCCAGCCAGCCTTCCGCGGTACGGGCGCGGGTGGCGACCTCGGCATCGCCGAGGCTTGCATAGGCGGTGGCCAGCTCGTCGCTCCATTCGCGCCGCTGCGCCGACTCGATCTCGTCCATCGCCGCCAGCACCTGTCCCAGCGCCGCGGCGCGGCGGGCAAACGCGGCAATCAGCGCCGGGCGGCGGCGCTGCGCACGCGTGGCGCCGCTCCAGAG
>JAEZQS010000320.1 GCA_023412995.1 Pseudomonadota bacterium | reverse complement strand
TGTCGCGGTACTGCAGCAGCACCGCCCCACCGTCGAGGGCCGCCGCGCAGGCGGCGACGAGATCGGGCCGCGGCCCGTCGGTGATGGCGTAGAGGCCGCGCAGCGGCCGGGTCGTCGCGGTGTGGGTCACGGCGTGGACGGTGGCGCTTTCGCGCGGTGGCTCGGAATGGGAGAATAACCGGTCCTGCCCGCCGTCCTTCCCGCACCGATGTCCCAGCCTGCCCTTGCCGCGCGCGACGATGCCCCGCTGCGTTCCTTCATGTGCGTCGTCTGCGGTTTCATCTACAACGAAGCCGAAGGCTGGCCGGACGACGGCATTGCGCCGGGCACGCGCTGGGACGATGTCCCCGATACCTGGACCTGCCCCGACTGCGGGGTGACCAAGTCCGACTTCGAGATGGTCGAAATCTGAGGCACGGGCCTCGCGGCCGCTGCGCCCTGCACAGGGCCCGGTTTCCCCCCGTTCACCTCCCTGCACGTCCATGGCGGCGCCTGCCGGCTACGCGCGCGCGCGGCCGCCCATGCGGAGGTGGCGGCGGGACGATCCGTGCGCCGGCGACGGCGTCCACCGGCGGCTGTCGCGCGGCCGTCACATACACCGGGCATTAAGGGCCGATCGTGTTGTCTGGCAGGCAACACAGCCACCGACCCGGAGTGCCCATGCAGGTTTTCGTTCCCGTCGAGGACGCCACCATCGATGCTGCCGCCGGCCGGCTGGTGCCGTACCGCTGCGGCCTTCCCTGCGCGCATGAACTGCGCGGCGACCTCGTGCTGGTCGATGGCTGCTGGACGCCGCGGGGCCTCAGCGATGGATCTGCACTACATCGCCCGGCGCCACGCCCAATGTTCGCGCCTGCCCCGCGTTGAGCTCGAGCACGTAGCGCGCGGGCGCGCCGCTGGAATAGCCGGGGCAGGGATCGGCGGTGCAGGGCGGGACGTCGTGCTGCACGCTGACCAGGCGCCGGTCGGCGTCGAAGAACAGCATGTCGAGCGGGATCTTCGTGTTCTTCATCCAGAACACGCGTGGCGCGTCGTGGTCGAACACGAACAGCATGCCGTGGTCGGGTGCCAGCTCCGTGCGATCCATCAGGCCACGGGCGCGCGAGGCGTCGTCGTCGGCGATTTCCACCGTGTAGCGGTGCCCGGCGAGTTCGACCGCAGCGGCTTCGCTGGCCGAAGCGGAAGGAACCAGGGCGAGCATGCCGACCGCGAGCGCGGCAGGCAGGGTCAGGGCAGGCGCGTTCATGGGTTCTCCTGGACCAGCGGGCTGCGCGAGCCGCCGCCCGCGAGGGAATAGCCGAACTGCTGCTCGAACGTCGCCGCGAATTCGGCGTGGTCGAAGCGCTGGTTCTGCGTGCCGGGGTGCGCCACCTTGAGCGCGCCCATGAGCGACGCGATGCGGCCCACTGTCGGCCAGTCCATGCCGCGCATCAGGCCGAAGATGAGGCCGGCGCGGTAAGCGTCGCCGCAACCGGTCGGATCGACCACCTGGCGCTCGCGTGCCGGCGGGATTTCGTGGCGCTCGCCCGTGCGCGTGTGGATCACCGAGCCGCGCGGGCCCTGCGTGCAGATGTAGGCCTCCACCCGCGCGGCGATCTCCGCCGCGCTCCAACCGGTGCGCTGCTGCAGCAGTTGCGATTCGTAGTCGTTGACGATGACGTAGGTGGCCTTGTCGATCATGGCGCGGAACTCGGCGCCATCGAACAGCGGCATGGCCTGGCCGGGGTCGAAGATGAAGGGCACGCCGAGCGCGGCGAAGTCGTCCACGTGCTGCAGCATCGCCTCGCGCCCGTCCGGCGCCACGATGCCGAACGTGACGCCGGCGACTTCGCGCACGTGGTTCTCGTGCGAACGCGACATCGCGCCGGGATGGAAGGCGGTGATCTGGTTGTTGTCCAGGTCGGTTGTGATGAAGCACTGCGGAGTGAACTGGTCGGCGAACACGCGCACCTGGTCGAGGCGGATGCCGCAGCGCTGGAGGTGTTCGCGGTAGGGGCCGAAGTCCTGGCCGACCGTCGCCATCGGCAGCGGGTCCTCGCCCATCAGCTTGAGGTTGTAGGCGATGTTGCCGGCGCAGCCCCCGAACTCGCGGCGCATGGCGGGCACCAGAAACGAGACATTCAGGATGTGCACCTGGTCGGGCAGGATGTGCTTCTTGAACTGGTCCTGGAACACCATGATGGTGTCGTAGGCGAGCGAACCGCAGATCAGTGCCGACATCGGGTCTTCCGGGATGGGTCCCGCGCAGGGACGATGGACGGGAGGTGCCGCCGGCGGCCAGGCGCGCGCCGCGCAAACCCGACCAGCTTACCCCGAGCCGCCGGCACGCGACACGGGCACGGTGCCGGCCGCGCTTCCGGCGCGGTGCCGCCCGATGTCGCGTCCGGCCGCTGGAAGCGGCGATCCCCGCGATTTAACGGCATTTTCCTTGCCCGCACCCCGCTGCCGGACTAGACTCGCGCGCTTTTCCCCATTCGCACAAAGGCGCGCGCCGATCCCATGTTCAAAGGCCTCCGCGGACTGTTTTCCAACGATCTGTCGATCGACCTCGGCACCGCCAACACCCTGATCTACGTGCGCAGCCAGGGCATCGTGCTGAACGAGCCCTCGGTCGTGGCGATCCGCCAGGACCGCGGCCCCGGCGGCCCGCGCTCGGTGGCGGCGGTCGGTGGCGACGCCAAGAAGATGCTCGGGCGCACGCCGGCGGCCATCGTCACCATCCGGCCGATGAAGGACGGCGTCATCGCCGACTTCACCATGACCGAGGAAATGCTCAAGCAGTTCATCAAGAAGGTGCACCGCGCGCGCATGTTCCGGCCGAGCCCGCGCGTGCTGGTGTGCGTGCCCTGCGGCTCGACCCAGGTCGAGCGGCGCGCGATCAAGGAGTCGGCCGAATCGGCCGGCGCGCGCGACGTCTACCTGATCGAGGAGCCGATGGCGGCGGCGATCGGCGCCGGCATCCCGGTGCACGAGGCGCGCGGCTCGATGGTGCTGGACATCGGCGGCGGCACCTCGGAAGTGGCGGTGATCTCGCTCAACGGCATCGTCTATTCGCAGTCGGTGCGCATCGGCGGCGACCGCTTCGACGAGGCGATCATCAACTACGTGCGGCGCAACCACGGCACCCTGATCGGCGAATCCACTGCCGAGCGCATCAAGATGGAAATCGGCTGCGCCTTCCCGCAGTCGGAAGTGAAGGAGATGGAGGTGTCCGGGCGCAACCTCGCCGAAGGCGTGCCGCGCATGTTCACCATCAACTCCAACGAGATCCTCGAGGCGCTGCACGAGCCGCTCTCCGGCATCGTCAGCGCCGTGCGCAGCGCGCTCGAGCAGACCCCGCCGGAACTGTGCTCGGACGTCGCCGAACGCGGCATCGTGCTGACCGGCGGCGGCGCGCTGCTGCGCGACATCGATCGCCTGATCTCCGAGGAAACCGGCCTGCACGTGCACGTCGCCGACGACCCGCTCACCTGCGTCGCCCGCGGCGGCGGCCGCGCGCTCGAACTCATCGACCAGCACGGCGGCGATTTCTTTGCTCCCGAGTAGCAGGGAGTGGGGAATAGGGAATCGGGAATGGTAAAAGGCGCAAGGCGCGCGGCGTACCTGCTCCTGCCATCCACCATTCCCGCTTCGTGACCGAGCAGCACGGCATGGGTTGTCGGGGATGCTACAGGGGCGCCGAGGGCGCTTCGTTCCGGCTTCCACCATTGCCCATTCCCGATTCCCCATTCCCGGCTCCATGCGCACCGACACCGCCACCCTGTTCGCCGAAGGCTCGGCCAGCACGCTGCGGCTGATCGTCTACCTCGCGCTCGCGGTGGCGACGATGGTGATGGACCATCGTGGCGGCTACCTCGAGGTGCTGCGGCGCACCGGCAGCGCGCTGGTCGAACCGGTGTACCGCCTTGCCGCGCTGCCGGCGGACGTGGCGCGCGCGACGCGCACCGCGGTCACCACCCAGGACCGGCTCGCCAGCGAGAACCGCGAATTGCGCGAGGCCCTGCTGCTGGCGCAGGCGCGCCTCAACCGGCTCGATGCGCTGGTGGCGCAGAACGGCCGCCTGAAGGACCTGCTCGAGGCGCAGCAGGACCTCGGCCTCGCGGTGCAGTTCGCGCGCCTGGTCGACGTCGACCTCGATCCCTTCCGCCAGCGCATCGTGCTCGACGTCGGTGCGCTGCAGGGCGTAAGCGTCGGCCAGCCGGTGATCGATGCGCACGGCGTCATGGGACAGATCGTCGAGGTGCTGCCCAACACCGCGGTGGCGATGCTGATCAGCGACCCGACCCACGCCATCCCGGTGGTGGTCGAGCGCACCGGCCTGCGCACCATCGCCTATGGCAGCGGCACGATCGACCGGCTGGAACTACCCACCATCCCGATCAGCGCGGACGTGCGCGCCGGCGACGTGCTGCTGACCTCCGGCCTCGGCGGGCGCTTTCCCGCCGGCTTCCCGGTGGGCACGGTGGTGTCGGTGAGCAATGGCCGCAGCGGCATGTTCACCACGGCGGCCGCGCGGCCCGCCGCGGCGCTCGACCGCAGCGGCGAAGTGCTGCTGCTGCACGACCAGCCGCAGCCTTACGGGCCGCCCTCGCCGGTGGAAGAGGTGGGGCCGCCGGCGACGCTTGCCGGCGCCGCGCTGCCAGCGGGCGAAAGCGCCCCATGAACCGCGCACGCATTCGCGGCTGGCTGTTCGCCGGCAGCTTCGTCGCGGCCTTCCTGCTGCAGCTGATGCCGCTGCCGCAGGCGTTGCTGCCGCTCAAGCCGTGGTGGATCGCGCTGGTGCTGGTGTACTGGGCGATCGAGGCGCCCGAGCGCAGTGGCCTCGGTTTCGCCTTCCTGCTCGGGCTGGCGGCCGACGTGCTGGCCGGCGAACTGCTCGGCGAGCAGGCGCTGCGCCTGCTGGTGATCGCCTTCATCGTGTTGCGCTTCCGTGCGCGGCTGCGCTTCTTCCCCTTGTGGCAGCAGACGCTGGCGGTGTTCGCGCTGCTGCTGAACGACCGCGTCGTGTGCCTCATGGTGCGCGGGTTCTCCGCCGCGCCGATGCCGCCGCCGGCGTTCTGGCTGGCGCCGCTGACCGGCCTGGTCGCCTGGCCGCTGCTGTTCCTGCTGCTGGACGACCTGCGCGGGCGGCTGCGCCCGCGCGAAGCGGCGCGATGAGGCGCTGGTCCGGCAAGCCGCTGAAGGAGTCGCGCCAGGAGGCCGCGCTGTTCCGCCGTCGCGCGCTGGCCGGCATGGCGATCATCGTCGCCTGCCTGCTCGCGCTCGGCGCGCGCTTTGCCTACCTGCAGGTGGACCGGCACGACGAGCTCAGCGCGCGCTCGGAGGCCAATCGCGTGCTGACCCGGCCGCTGGCACCGGCGCGCGGGCTCATCTATGACCGCAATGGCGTGCTGCTGGCCGAGAACGTGGCCGCCTTCCGGCTCGAGGTCACGCCGGAGCAGGTGGACGACATGCCGCGCATGCTGGCGGCGCTCGGCAAGGTGGTCCCGCTCGGCGCCGACGACATCAAGCGCTTCAATGCCCTGCGCAAGGGACGCCACGGCTACGAGAGCGTGCCGCTGCGGCTGAAGCTGTCGGAAGAGGAGATCGCGCGCTTCTCGGTCAACCGCTGGGCCTTCCCGGGCGTGGAAGTGGTGCCCTACCTCACCCGCGCCTATCCGCTCGGCGCCGGGTTCGCCCACACGGTGGGCTACGTCGCCCGCATCGACAGCGACGACCTCGCCGCGCTCGATGCCGGCGATTACGCCGGCACCACCCACATCGGCAAGACCGGCATCGAGCGCTATTACGAGGAGCGCCTGCATGGCGATCCCGGTTACGAGCAGGTCGAGGTCAACGCCGACCACCGGCCGCTGCGCGTGCTCGACCGGGTGGCGCCACGCGCCGGTGAAAACCTGCACCTCACGATCGATGCGCACCTGCAGGAAGTGGCCGCGGCCGCGTTCGAGGGGCGCGCAGGCGCGGCAGTGGCGATCGATCCGCGCAACGGCGAGGTGCTGGCGATGGCCAGCGTGCCGAGCTTCGATCCCAACCTGTTCGTCAACGGCATCTCGCAGGCCGACTACTCGGGCCTGCTCGCCAACAAGGACAAGCCGCTGCTGAACCGCCTGCTGCGCGGCAACTACGCCCCCGGCTCGACCATGAAGCCGTTCGTCGGCCTGGCCGGCCTCGAGCTCGGCCTGCGCAAGCCGGGCGACACGATCCTGTCCACCGGCGAGTTCCACATCCCGGGGCAATCGCGCGGCTACCGCGACGACAAGCGCGGCGGCCATGGCCGCGTCGACCTGGTGCAGGCCATCGCGCAGTCGGTCAACACCTATTTCTATTCGGTCGCGCTCGACATGGGCATCGACCGCTTTGCGGACTTCATGCGCAAGTTCGGCTTCGGCCAGCCGACCGGCATCGACCTGGTCGGCGAAGGCAGCGGCGTGCTGCCCTCGCGCGAGTGGAAGCGCGCCCAGCTCAACCAGCCGTGGTACCCGGGCGAAACGGTGATTGCCGGGATCGGCCAGGGCTACTGGGTGGTGACGCCGCTGCAGCTGGCCCACGCCGTGGCGACCCTGGCAGCGCACGGGGTGCCGCACGTGCCGCACCTGCTGCGCGCGACGCAGTCGGGGCAGGACGCGCGGCCGGTGCCGTTGCCGCCGCCCGCGCCGCGGCCCGGCGTGATCAGGAACCCGGACGACTGGCTGGCCGTGAAGCAGGGCATGATCGCAGTGGTGAGCAGTGGCACGGCCCGCCGCATCGGCGGCGACTTCCCCTACGTCATTGCCGGCAAGACCGGCACAGCCGAGCGTTATTCGCGTACCGACGAGACCTGGACAGACATCGCCACCAGCGCCATCGAGCGCCACCAGGTGCTGTTCGAGGCGTTCACCCCGGCCGACGACCCGCGCATCGCGGTGGTGGTGGTGCTGGAGGCCGGCCGCAGCGGTGCGCACGATGCGGCACCGATCGTGCGTCGCATCCTCGACGCCTGGCTGCCCGGCGACATCGAGGCGCAGGGGCGGCTGGCGGATGCCGGCGAGCCGCGCGCGGAAGCGGCGCCGTGATCGACGAGGCGCTGGCCAGCCTGCGTTACCGCGTGCGGACGATGTGGCGCAAGCCGCGCCTGGACCTGCCACTGCTGGCCGGGCTCCTGCTGCTGATGGGCGTCGGCCTGGTGACGCTCTACAGCGCGAGCGACCTCGATGGAGGCCAGGTGCTTTCGCAGGGATTGCGCTTCGCGTTTGGCCTGGCGCTGATGGCGATCATCGCGCGCGTGCCGCCGCTCACGCTGCGCAACTGGACGCCGTGGCTGTACGGCGCCAGCGTGCTGCTGCTGGTACTGGTGGCGCTGCTCGGCGAAGGCCGCGGCGCGCACCGCTGGCTGGACCTGCGCGTGCTCCGTTTCCAGCCGTCCGAACTGCTCAAGCTGACGATGCCGATGATGGTCGCCTGGTACCTCAACACGCGCCCGCTGCCGCCGGGCTGGGCCACCCTCGGGGTGGTTGGCGTGCTGATCGCGATTCCCGCCGGCCTCGTCGCCGAGCAGCCCGACCTCGGCACCGCGCTGCTGATCGCGGCGAGCGGCGCGTTCGGCGTGTTCCTCTCCGGGCTCGCCTGGTGGCGCATCGGCGCGCTGCTCGGCGCTTTCGCGGCACTGGTGCCGGTCGGCTGGCATTTCCTGCACGACTACCAGAAGAACCGCGTGCTGACCCTGCTCGACCCGGAAGCCGATCCGCTCGGCAACGGCTGGCACATCATCCAGTCCAAGATCGCGGTCGGCTCGGGCGGCCTGTGGGGCCGGGGCTGGCACCACGGCACGCAGTCGCGGCTGGAATTCCTGCCCGAGCACACCACCGATTTCATCTTCTCGGTGTTCGCCGAGGAATGGGGCCTGGTCGGCGTGCTGCTGCTGCTGGCCCTCTACGTCTTCATCATCGCGCGCTGCCTGTGGATTGCCGCCGAGGCGCGCGACACCTATGCGCGCCTGCTCGCCGGTGCCATCAGCATGTCGCTGTTCGTCTACGTCATGGTCAATGGCGGCATGATCACCGGCATGCTGCCGGTGGTGGGCGTGCCGCTGCCGCTGGTGAGCTACGGCGGCACCTCGGCGGTGTCGCTGCTGGCCGGTTTCGGCGTGCTGATGTCGATACACGCCCACCGCAAGGTGCTCGGCGCGGTGTGATACTGCCGCCGCACGTTCCGCCCTTACGGAGGTTCGCATGGCATGTCGCGCACGATCGCTGCTGCTCCTGCTGGCCGGGTTGCTCTGCGGCGATGCAGGGGCCGTCTCGCTGTCCCCGGACGGCTCCGGCCAGGTGCTGCTGTTTCCCTACTACACGGTCAATGGCAGCCAGGACACGCTGCTCACGATCGGCAACCGCAGCGACCAGCCGCAGGTCGTCACGCTGCGCTTCCTCGAGGGCTACAACGGCCGTCCGGTGATCGCGCTTGACGTCTACCTCGACCGCAACGACATCTGGACCGCCGCCGTCACCAGCGACGGGGAGGGCCGCGCGATCCTGCGCAGCAGCGATCCCGGCTGTACCGTACCCGCCATCCCGTCGGCGGGCGCACGGTTCAGCACTGCCGCCTTCGATGGCAGCGGTGCCCTGCCGGCAGACCCCGGGCCGCACGACACCGCACGCACCCGCGAAGGTTTCATCGAGGTGATCGCCAGCGCCACCGTCGGCATCGGCTCGCCGACTGCGCTGCGCATCAATCAGGAGGTCCCGGACTGCGCGGCGCTGCCCGGTTCCCTTTTCGATGACATCGATGGTCACGGCCAGGCCCTGTTCGGCACGGCCGCCATCATCAGCGTCGGCGAAGGCCTGTATTACGCCTACGACGCCGTGGCGCTGCGGGATTTCTCCAGCGATCCGCTGCACGGCCCGACGCTCGCCGCCCCCACGCTCGCCGATGCCGGCGGTTCGGCGGCAGGGGCCGACGCGTGGATCGACGGCGACGGGCCGCTGCATTTCGATCGCAAGATCGACGCCGTCAGCGCGGTACTGGCCAAGGCCTCGCTGCACAACCAGTACATCACCTCGCCATTGCTCGGGGCGCACAGCGACTGGATCATCACCTTGCCGACCCAGCGCTACTACACCGATCCGGCTCTGTCCGGCAGCGCGGTCGCACTGGCGCCCTTCAGCGCCGCGTTCCAGGCGCCCGGCGTCGCACGCGTCGAATTCAACGAGCCGCGCCTGTACGACCGCCAGGGCACGACCTGCTCCGGCACTTACTGCCTGTATGAAGCACCGTTCCATGTCGACCATGCGGTCAACGCCGTCACCTTCGCCCAGCCCGACGAGGCCGGTGGCGATTCGCTGGTGTTCGGTTCCGCGCTGGCCATCTCCCTCTACCCCTACGCCGAAGCCGGCCACGTGCTGTTGCCGGGTGCGCTGGTGCGCAGCATCGAAGCCGGTGACGGCGGCCCGCTGCAGCGCGGGCGCGTGTGCGTGCGTGGGCTCCCCTCGATCGGGTTCCTCGCCTACAACCTCGTGAACGCCAACGCGCAGCCTGGCCTGCTCGCCAACTACGGCGGCGTCTACCGCGACCACTGGGATGGGCCGGATGTCTACGCGAGGGACACCCCGTTCGGACCGCATGAGTGCCTCTAGCCCGCCGCAGGGGATGCCGCGGCCGATGCACCGGGCTGGCAG
>JAEZQS010000276.1 GCA_023412995.1 Pseudomonadota bacterium | reverse complement strand
GCCTGCAGCAGCAGCCAACGCGCGGTCGCGCCCGCCACGCGCAGTTCGCGCCAGCTGGCGGCCACGTCGTCCGCCGCGGCGCTGCCCTGCCGGCCGTAGCGGTTGGATGGGCCATTCGGCGTCTCGGTGTAGCCGTAGGGCAGCTGCACCACGCGCACCTGGGCCCAGTCGACGTCGAGCTCCTCGGCAATCAGCATCGGCAGCGCCGTCATCACGCCCTGGCCGACCTCGCAGCCGCGCGCGCCGATCACGATGCGGTTGTCGCGCTCGATGCGCAGGAACGGGCCGAGCGGGGTGAGGTCGTCGCCGAGCAGTTCCGGCGGCACGTCCGGCGTCGGTTCCGCCTGCGCGTTGCGGATGCCGACGAGCAGCGCGCCGCCTGCCGCGAGCGAGACGGCGAGGAAGCGGCGGCGGTCCAGCCGCAGCGTGCTCACCTGGCTTCGTCCCGCAGCGTCTTCGCCGCGCGCAGGATGGCGCGGCGGACGCGCGGGTAGCTGCCGCAGCGGCAGAGCGCGCCGATGCCGGCGAGGTCTTCCTCGCGCGGTCGCGGCTTGCGCCGCAGCAGGTCGGCCGCTGCCATGATCTGCCCGGGCTGGCAGTAGCCGCACAGCACCGCGTCTTCCTCGATCCACGCCTGCTGCAGCGGATGCAGTTCGCCGCTGGAGAGCCCCTCGATGGTGGTCACGTCCTGCCCGGCGGCCGCCGCCATCGTGGTGGTGCAGGCGGTGGCGAGCTTGCCGCCCAGCAGCACGTTGCAGGCGCCGCAGCTGCCCACGCCGCAGGCGTATTTCGTCCCGGTCAGGCGCAGCACGTCGCGCAGGAACCACAGCAACGGCATGGCCGGGTCGCCTTCGTGGAAGTACGGCTTGCCGTTGATCGACAGCGCGAGGGGCGCGGGCGGACGTGCCACGGCAGGCCTGGCTTCGGCTTCGGTTTCGGCGGGAACGGGCAAGTCGGGCATCGGGCTCTCCGGGGACCGGCCGCGCGATGCGCGATCCCGGCAAGCGCCATTCTCGCATGCGCCAGCGTGCAGCCGCCCTGGCGTCAGCCGCGCGCGCGCGGCGGCAGGCGCCGCCACAACGCATACACCGGCAACCCCGCCAGCGTGATCAGCGCGCCCATGCCGGCATCCAGCGGGTGCTGCCACACGGTGACGCCGACGACCCACAGCACGGCGGCGAGGAACACCAGCGGCAGCAGCGGGAACAGCGGCGTGCGGAAAGCCACGCCCTCGTCGCCGCGCGCGCGGCGGTACCAGAAGAGCGTCGCCACCACCGCGGCGTAGCCGAGCCAGTCGCCGGTGGTGGAATAGTTGAGCAGCTGGTCGAAGGTGCCGCTGAAGGCGAGCACCGCGGCCCAGCCGGCCAGCATCGCCAGCGCGATGTTGGGGGTGCGCCAGCGTGGGTGCAGCCGGCCGGCGATGCGGAAGAACACGCCGTCCGCGCCCATGGCCTGGAACACGCGTGCGGCGCCGATCAGCGAGATGTTGCAGAAGCCGAAGGTCGAGATAGCGATGCCGGCCGCGATCAGGCGCGCACCGGGTTCGTCCAGCACCTGGCGCATCAGGTCGGCCGCAGGGGCCTTGCTGGCGGCAAGGCCCGCGTGGCCGAGCACGGCGAGGCAGGCGAGGTTGACCAGCAGGTAGCAGGCGGCGACCAGCAGCATGCCGAGGAAGAGCGCGCGCGGCAGGTTGCGGCCCGGATCGCGGATCTCGCCGGCGATGTTGTTGGCGTAAGCCCAGCCGCCGTAGGAAAAGAGCACCGGCAGCAGCACGCCGCCAAGGGCGAGCGGATTGAGCGCCGGCTCCGGGCGTGGCGCCGGCGGTGCGCCGCCGGCGGCGAGGCCGGTGGCGATCAGCGCGGCCACCGCGGCGAGCTTCAGCACGGTGAGGATGTTCTGCGCCAGCGACCCGGCGCGGATGCCGAACCAGTTGATGCCGGCGAGGAACACGATCGCGCCGACCGCCCACGGCCGTGCGTCGCGCACCTCGGTGCCGAGCGCGGCGGCGGCGTACTGCACGAACACGGTGGCGACCGCGGCAAGGCTGCCGGAGTAGTTGACCACCAGCATGTTCCAGCCATAGACGAAGGCGATGACGAGGCCGAACGCCTCGCGCAGGTTGACGTAGCCACCGCCGGCCGCCGGCCGCCGCGCGCCGAGTTCGGCGTAGCAGAGCGCGCCGATCAGCGCCAGCAGTCCGCCCACCGCCCAAGCGATCAGCAGCTCGGTTCCCGAGCCGGTCTGCCGCGCCACAGCCGCCGGCGTCAGGAAGATGCCCGACCCGATCACCCCGCCCACCACCACCATCGAGGCGTCCCACGCACCCAGCCGGCGTGCATAGCCGACGCGCGGCGCGTCGGGAGGGGTCGGGCGGGTGGCGGTCATGGCAGTCCGGCGGGCGGGATGCGCGATTGAAACACGCCGGAAGCCACGCCAGAAGCGCCCCAGCCCTGCCGGGCAGCTTCCGCCGCACGCAGGAGCGGGAGCGGGCATCGCCACGGTCACCGGGCGATGCGAACCTTCGTGGTCCTTCCACTGTGAAGCGGCGGATGGAGGCGCCCTGCGCGATGCCGGCTGTTCCGATCCCCAATCCGCGCCCCAGGCGATAAAATGGCGCAAGCCGTTCTGGCGCCGCGGGCAGGATCCCTCCTTGATGCCACCAACCGCCCCGCCCGTGCCGGGCAGGCCGTGGATTGTCGCCAAGTTCGGCGGCACCAGCGTCTCGACGCGCGCGCGCTGGGAAACCATCGCGCGCATTGCCGAAGGGCATCGTGCGCGCGGCTGCCGCGTGCTGGTGGTGGTGTCGGCCCTGTCGGGCGTCACCGACCTGCTGAAGACGATTGCCGAGGCCCCGGGCGACACCGCGCGCTGCAATGAGGCCGCGCAGGCCATTCGCGCACGCCACGACGCGCTGCTGCACGAGCTGCAGCTGGACGCGGGCACGATCCTGGAGCCGCTGTTCGCCCGCTTCGCTGCCCTGCTGGCCGATCCGCGCCGTGCCACGGGTGCGCTGGCCTGGCAGGCAGAGGTGTACGCACTCGGCGAGTGCCTGTCGAGCACGCTCGGTGCCGCGTTCCTGCAGTCCACCGGCCTGCCGATGCAGTGGCTCGATGCGCGCGAGTTCCTGCACGCGCGGCCCCTCGCCAACCAGGGTGCCCGCGCCCATTACCTTGGTGCCAGCGTGCCGGCGGTGCCGGATCCGGCGATGGCGGCGGCGCTCGCCGCGCGCGGCGACCTGTTCATCACGCAGGGCTTCATTGCCTGCAACGCGGCGGGCGAGACCGTGCTGCTCGGGCGCGGGGGTTCGGACACCTCGGCCGGCTGCTTCGGTGCCCTGCTGGGTGCGGCGCAGGTGGAGATCTGGACCGACGTGCCGGGCCTCTTCAGCGCCAACCCGCGTGCCGTGCCGGATGCGCGCCTGCTGGCCCGGCTCGACTACGAGGAGGCGCAGGAAATCGCCACCACCGGCGCCAAGGTGCTGCACCCGCGCGCCCTGGGTCCGCTGCGGCGCGCGCGCGTGCCGCTGCTGATCCGCGATACCAACCGGCCGCAGCTGGCCGGCACCGAGATCCGGCCGGGCGCAGCCGATGCCGCGCCTTGCGTGAAGGCGATCAGCGCGCGCAAGGGCGTCACGCTGGTGTCGATGGAGACGGTCGGCATGTGGCAGCAGGTCGGCTTCCTCGCCGACGTCTTCGCGCAGTTCAAGCGCCATGGCCTCTCGGTCGACCTGATCGGTTCGGCCGAGACCAACGTCACCGTCTCGCTCGATCCGGCCGAGAACCTGGTCGATTCGGACGTGCTCGCCGCGCTGGCCGAGGACCTCGCCCGCATCTGCCGCGTGAAGGTGATCGCGCCGTGCGCCGCGATCACCTTCGTCGGGCGCGGCATGCGCTCGCTGCTGCACCGCCTCTCGGGCGTGCTGGCCGAGTTCGGTGTGCTGGACGTGCACCTCCTCAGCCAGTCCTCCAACAACCTCAACCTCACCTTCGTCATCGACGAGGCGCTCGCCGACGACCTGATTCCGCGCCTGCATGCGCTGCTGGTGCGTGCCGGCGTACTGCGGGTGGAAGACGGCGCGGTCTTTGGCCCGAGCTGGCGCGAACTCGCCGGCGACGCGGCGCTGGCG
>JAEZQS010000091.1 GCA_023412995.1 Pseudomonadota bacterium | reverse complement strand
CTACAGGCCATCGAAGCCGTCGCGGAAGACCAGATCGGAGGGATCACCGTCGCAGGGGCCGGTGGCGTCGTAGTGCTGCAGCAGGCCGGTGCTGCCGCTGGTGGTGAACTCGCCGCCGCCGAAGATGGCCCAGCCGCCGGCATGCGCGGCCACCTGCAGGCGCGTGGCCATGGCGAGGTCGGTGCGGGCGCGGCACGGGCGGCCGTCGGCGCAAAACTCGGCCATGCGCGAGGTAATGCGTCCGCCACCGCCGACGATGAAGGCATAGCCGCCGACCAGCACGCGACCGTTCGGCGCGAGGGCGAGGCCGGTGGGCGTGTCGCCGATGGCCGCGCTGGCGTCCCAGGCGATGCGGCCGTCGCCGCCATGCAGGCGCAGCACGCGGAACGGGCCGGAGGGTGGCGCCACGGCGATGACCACGTCGCCGTCGGGCGCGAGCGCGAAGCCGCCGATGTCGAGAGTGGGGTGCGCCACCTCCGGCCGGTCGATCACGCGCAACCAGGCGCGGGTGCCGTCGGGCGTGATCTTCCACACCTGCGCCTGCGGCACGCCGAAGGTGGACTCGGGTGCACCCGCCAGAAGCAGTGCACCGTCGGCGTCGCGTGCGACGTGCAGCGCGCCGATGGGATTGCCAATCTCGCCGGCTTCCGCATCGACCAGCACGGCGTCGCCCTGGGCATTGAAGCGGACGACGACGTAGCCGTCCCCGGTTGCGCCGCGCGCGGTGACGATGGCGCCGCCGTCAGGCAGCGCGATGAGGTCGTCGGAACGCAGGAATTCGAAGTCCGAGGCCCAGCGCCACGTCGGCAGCACCGTCCCGTCGGCGGCGCAGCGGCGCACGACGAGGTCGCCGCCCTCTTCCGCGCGCAGCAGCACGCTGCCATCCGCCGCGAAGGCCAGTACGCGGACCTGGTCGCGCTCGTCCCACGCGAAGGTGGTTCCCGGCCACGTGCATTCATGGAGGAAGGCGCCGCTGGCGGCATCGACCACGCGCACCATCGCGGCGGGCGCGAGCGCGGCCAGTGCCGCGCGTCCGCCGGACAGCGCCATGCCGGAAGGCCGGGTCGCCTCGCGCTCGTCGAGCCATTCGAAGGTTCCCGTGGCGCCGATGCGTGCTGTGGCGGCATACCAGCTGCCGTCGTGCGTGGTTTCGGCGTGGGCGAAAAGGCGGCCGTCGCCGTCGACGGCCAGCTGCACCGGCGAAATGGCCACGTGGCCCTCGCCTGCGGGCCATGTCGCCGTCCAGTCGGGAAGCCACTGCGCCTGGGCTGCGCCGGCGCCGAGCAGCAACACGGCGGCTGCCATGCGGATCGTCGAACCGGGTGGGGTCATCGGCGGGCTCCCGCGGCGGGTGGCGGCGGGATTGGAACACGAACGCGCGTGGGATTCGCGGATGGGGGCCAGCGACTTGCGCTGTGACGACATCGCCTGCGGCCGTCAGCGGCGCGGTGGACACCATCCCCACCCAAACCCTCCCCTTGAAGGGGAGGGCTTCAAGGCACGGGGCGGCTGGAGCGACGTGGCGAACACCATCCCCAGCCAAACCCTCCCCTTGAAGGGGAGGGCTTCAAGGCACGGGTTGGCTGGAGTTGCGCGCTGGACACCATCCCCACCCAAACCCTCCCCTTGAAGGGGAGGGCTTCACGGCACGGGTCGGCTGGAGTGGCGTGGCGAACACCATCCCCCCCCCAACCCTCCCCTTGAAGGGGAGGGCTTCAAGGCAGGGGCTGCTCGTCAGCTCGCGGCCGGGTCGCTGTCGGTCAGTCGCAGCAGCCGTCGCCGCCCTTTACCGTGTGGGCGGTGCTGGCGGCGACGCCGGTGGTGAGGCCGGCGCTGCTGGCGGTGGCGTGGTCGGCGATCACCTGGGCCACGCACATGGACATGCGCTTGCCGGTGGGGATGTGCAGGAACTCGTTCGGGCCGTGGGCGTTGGAGTGCGGGCCGAGCACGCCGGTGATGAGGAACTGCGCGCCGGGGAACTTCTCGCCGAGCATGCCCATGAACGGGATCGAGCCGCCTTCGCCGTTGTAGGCGACCGGGGCGCCGAAGAACGTCTTCGACGCGGCATCGACGGATTTCTCCAGCCACGGCGCCAGCGCCGGCGCTTCCCAGCCGCTGCCGGCCTTTTCGAGGTCGAACGTGACCTTCGCGCCGTAGGGCGGATCCTGCTCCACCAGGCGCTTGAGGAACTCGCCGCCCTTCTGCGCATCGAGCGTCGGCGGCACGCGCAGCGAGAGCTTCACCGCGGTGAACGGGCGCAGCACGTTGCCGGCCGAATCGAGCGCCGGCAGGCCGCCGATGCCGGTGATGGACAGGGCCGGCCGCCAGGTGCGGTTGAGCACCAGTTCGGCCAGGTCCGCATCCATCGGCTGCATGCCGTCCACCAGCGGGAACTTGGCGTAGACGTCGTCGCCAAGGATCTCGGCGGCGCGGCGTGCCTGCTCGATGCGCTGCGCCGGGATGTCCACGTGCAGCTCGCGCGGCAGGATGCGGCCGCTCGCCTCGTCCTCCAGGCGCGACAGGATCCGGCGCAGGATGCGGAAGCTCGACGCGACGATGCCCGAGGCATCGCCCGAGTGCACGCCTTCCTCCAGCACCTTCACCGTCAGGTTGCCGCCGGTCAGGCCGCGCAGCGAGGTGGTCAGCCAGAGCTGGTCGTAGTTGCCGCAGCCCGAGTCCAGGCATACGATCAGCGACGGCTGGCCGATGCGTGGGGCGAGGTGGTCGACGTAGTACGGCAGGTCGTAGCTGCCCGATTCCTCGCACGCCTCGATCATCACCACGCAGCGCGCGCGGGGAATGCCCTGCTCGTCCAGCGCCATGATCGCGGCCAGCGAGCCGAACAGCGCGTAGCCATCGTCGGCGCCACCGCGGCCATACAGGCGATCGCCTTCGCGCACCGGCTCCCACGGACCGAGGTGTTCGGCCCAGCCCGTCATCTCCGGCTGCTTGTCGAGATGGCCGTACAGCAGCACGGTGTCCTTCGCAGCGTCGGAGCCGGCCGGCGCGGTGGCCGGGATCTCGATGAAGATCAGCGGCGTGCGGCCTTCGAGGCGCACCACTTCGAGCTGCATGCCGGCGATGGGCTGCGCGCGGGCCCAGTTTTCCATCAGCGCGACGGCGCGGTCCATGTGGCCGTGTTCGGCCCACCTGGCGTCGAACATCGGCGACTTGTTGGGAATGCGGATGTATTCGGTCAGCTGCGGGACGATCTGCGCGTCCCACAGCGAGCCGACGAAACCGCCGAGATCGTTGGAGTCCATGGCTGCTGCCCTTGTCGAATGGGGTCCTCGATTCTACCCCCCGGCGGCGCATAGGAAATTTCCTACACGCCCGCACGCGGGCTTCCTACGCCAGGATGTGTACTGTTCCACTGCCTTGCGGCGACGTGCGCTCCTAGACTTGCCGTCATTCCGCGCAGCACGCGCGCAATCCGCCGAAGTTCCGCCATGGACAGCCTCCTTCGCCTCGCCCTCTGCTGCCTGCTCGCGTTCGCCTGGCCCGCTCATGCCAGCGCCCAGGTGGACATCAACCACGCCGACGCGAAAACCCTGGCTGAATCGCTGCAGGGCGTTGGCCTGGTCAAGGCGGAGGCGATCGTCGCCTATCGCGAGGCCAACGGGCCATTCGAGCGCGTCGAGGACCTCGCGCGGGTAAACGGCATTGGCGCCCGCACCATTGCCGCCAACCGCGACGCCATCGTCATCGTCGAGGCGCACGTCGGCGGCCCCCGCCCCGGCGCCGCCGGCAAGCCCCCCGCAGCGGCGCCCTAGGCCGGGATTCGGGATTCGGGATTCGGGATTCGGGA
>JAEZQS010000029.1 GCA_023412995.1 Pseudomonadota bacterium | reverse complement strand
GTGCCCAGCCGCGCGAAGCGCGTGCGGCCGGCGGCCAGCCAGGCGGTGTCGACACCGTTCAGGGCGCCAATGCTGTGGAGGACGTTGGCGCCCTCGACGCGGTCGTGGCGCGGCGCGACCACCAGGTCGAAATGGCGCGTCGCAATGCGCGGATCGAGCACCTGCACGGTGTACACACGCCCTCCGCTCCAGCGGCGCAGCAGGCGCGTGGCAAGCCCGGCGCGGCGGCCGCAGCCGATCGCCAGCGCCGGCCACGGCGGCGAAAGCGGGTGGCCGTCGGCGTCGCGGATGGCGCCGCCGGCACCCCACGCGAGCCGCGGCGCCAGTGCCTGCCAGGGTTCGCCCACGCGGATGCGCAGCACGCGCGGCGCCAGCCCGAGCGCCTGCGCCAGCGCCACGGCCTGGCGCTCGTTGCCCACGGCGCCATCGCTGATGGCCCAGCAATCCGGTGGGGTGGCAGGGTCGGCGGGGGAGTTCACCGGCCAGAGCCTAGCAGGCGCGCGGTGGCGTCATGCCATCCGGGCAATGGCCCCGCCGGGCACCCGCGCAGCTGGCGCGCCCCTTGCCATCCGGGCCCGGGGCATCCAGATAGCGGTGTCCACCCCGCCTGCAGGATGCCCTGCGGCCGCGGGCCATCCGCCCCTCCCTGCAAGGAGCCTTCCATGATCCGCCTCGCCCTCGCTGCCGCGCTCGCCTTTGCCAGCGCACCGGTGCTCGCCACCACCTATACCCTCGATCCCGGCCACACCCAGGTGATCACGCAGTGGAGCCACTTCGGCTATTCGCACCCGACGGCGCAGTTCGGCAAGGTGGAGGGGACCCTGGACTACGATCCGGCGGCGCCGACCAAGGCCACGGTCGAGGCGAAGATCACGTTGTCCAGCGTCAACAGCAACGTGCCCGACCTCGACAAGCACCTTCTGACCGCCGATTTCTTCGATGCGGGCAAGTACCCGCTGGCGACCTTCCGCAGCACGCGCGTGGAGCGCGGCGCGAAGGATGGCGAGTTGAAGGTCACCGGCGATTTGACGCTGCACGGCGTCACCCGGCCGGTGGTGCTCGACGTCACCGTCAACAAGGTCGCCGAGCATCCGATGTGGAAGGCGCCAGTCGCCGGCTTCGACGCCCGCACCACCGTCAAGCGTTCGGATTTCGGCATCACCAAGTACGTGCCGATGGTGAGCGATGAGATCGACATCCGCATCACGACCGAGGCCATCGAGGCCAAGGCGTATGCAGCGAGCCTCAAGAAAAGCTAGGGGCTAGCTAGGGACTAGCGGCCAGGGCGAGGGGCGAGGGGCGAGGGGCGAGGGCGAGGGCGAGTGAGACCTCGCGCCTCGCCTGCTGCTGCAAGGCCGTGGATCAGCCTTCCTTGACGCCGTGGTCCTTGAGGGCTTCGAGGCCGGCCAGGTTGACGCCGGCGACGGCGGCCTTCAGCTGGTCGATGTTGTCGGCTTCGCCCGAGACTTTCACCTGGAAGCGGTTGCCGAGCACGATGCCGTATTCGCCGCTGTTGCTCTGGCGGTCCCACTTCTCGTGCACGAGGCGCCCGGCCTGCTTGTAGGTCTTGTCGTAGCCGTTGGCGTCCTCGCGCTCGTTCTGCACGCCGGCCCAGCCGGCCATCGCCATCAGGCCCTTGGCACTCCCCATGTCGGTCACTTCCAGCTGCAGCGTGCGCGCGGCGCCGTCGGAGTAGCTCGCGCGCGCTTCCGAGACCTGCATGCCTAGCGCGCCGTTGCGTTCGGCGGAAAAATCCGTGCGGTTGAAGCCGGCGAGGCTTTCCGGCAGGAACGGCTTCAGCATGTCCGGCGCGAGCGCCTCGACCTCGCCGCTCCCCATGGCAGCGCCCATCACGGCGCCCAGGGCCTTGCCCTGGGCGTCGGCGTCGCCGGACTTCTGCGCCGCTTCCATCTGCTGGCCGGCCGCTTCCATCTTCTTGCCCCATGCGGCGAGCTGGCCGAGTGAGCTGTCCTCGTCGATCGAGACCTGCCCGCCGCGGTTGCCGAGGTCCACGCCCTGCATGCTGCCCGCCATCATGGCGCCCGTGCCGGCGACGCCGGCCACGATCAATCCCACGATCCAGCCCAGCACGATCGTGATGATGACGGTCACCGCCGTGTAGCCGCCCGCCTTCTCCTGCGGCGCCTTCATGGTGAAGGGCAGGCCGAGGTAGAGCAGGTAGATGCCGTAGATCGCACCGGCGAGCGCGACCAGCCAGCCGATGCCCGGGATGATCAGGGCGATGCCGGCCACCCAGCTCGCGGTGTAGGCGTAGGCGACCGTCTTCAGCGCCTGCAGGCGGTCCTTCTGCGCACCAAAGGTCGGCGCCAGCGCTTCCACGATGAGGGCCACCACGTACACCAGCACCAGGCCCAGCACGTAGCTGATGATCGCGCTGGCGATGCCGGCGCCGATCGGGGTGCGGTAATGGATGCCGAAGGCGCCGTAGCCGATCAGGCTGCCCTTGATGAAGCCGGCAACCACCGGGATCGCAGCCAGGATGGCGATGTAGTTCTTGTAAAGATCGGCCACCGTGGTGGGTTCGGCTGCGATCAGCGGCCATTCCGTCTTCGGCGACATCAGGATGGCCTTGACGCGCGCTATGAGCTTGTTCATGTCCACGTGGGTCCTCCCCTTCGGAATCAGTGGTGCGGCGAAGGACCATTCTAGGCCAAGCCGGGCGGAACCGGCCGGCGGGTACTTCACGCGCGCGCCGTGACCGATTTCACCCTTCGCTGGTGGCGCGGTTGGCACGCCTCGTGCTGGTAAAATCCGGATGGACACCCCTTTCGTCCACCCGGGAGATTCCGACATGTCGCGACCCGATCCGGCGGCACTGGCCACCATTCCCGCCAATGCGGAAAACCGCTACCAGGTCACGCGCGCGGACCTGCCGCTGTCCTGCCCGATGCCGGCCATGTCGCTGTGGAACTCGCATCCCAAGGTGTACCTGGCGATCGCCGAGCAGGGCGGGCACGCGAAGTGCCCCTACTGCGGCGCCGAATACGACCTGGCCGGCTGACGACGACGACGTGCCGCCACGCCGCCTCACCATCGTGCAACTCCTCCCCGCCATGGAAGCGGGGGGCGC